>JBBSGN010000137.1:0-6780 GCA_038254085.1 Chloroflexia bacterium
CACCTAATTAACCCCATTTTTTTTTGGAATTAAAAGTGTTTTTTAAATATTTTACCCACCCCCCCGGAGGTGTTGGTTGTTTTTTTTTTGCAAATTACAAGCAGCCGGGGGGCTTGGACCCACCCCCCCACGCCGAGGGTGAATTGGTTGGCAACTCAGGTCGTGGGATAGGACTGTGAATACTGGCCCTGCATGTCGGAGGGACCCATTGCCTTGCGAAGCAGGTCGGGCAGGGAGTTCTCGATGAGCTGGGAAGTGCTCTGCTCCTGCTCAAGGTTCTGTTGCAGGAGGCTGACTACTTCGGGCTGGCCCATGAGCTGCGCGTCCTGGATCAGACAGCGATAAGTGGCGATTTCATAGTGCTCGACCTTGTCGGCGGCCCCCGCGATGGCACAATCTTGCACCCTGTCGGCGCCGGAGGTCTCTTTGATGCCCTTTGCGCCGTCGCACATATCGCGTTTGGCCTGCTGGCCCAGGGTGCTGAAGACCTGCTCCAGGTTGCTGATCTGGTGCCGGGTCTGGTCCATGTGGTTGGTGATCATCTCTTTGAGCTTGGGGTCGCTGGCATTTTGGAGCATCTCCTCCATGCCCTTGAGGAACTGATGCTCGGCATCGTAGACGCCTTCCAGACCGTGGACGAACTTCTCTTGTAAAGTGTTGATTGCCATGTATGTGCCTTCCTTTCCTGACTAACGTCTCCATGCGGAGACGCGATTATTAGAAGTCATCTCAAAAACAGGCTCGGAGCAGAATGACGATGCAACCAAGTTTCACAAAGCCAGCGAAATTATCAACATGACGGTCATACCTGACAACCACTTTTCGGAAGTTACCAAGCCAAGCAAAGAACCGCTCGACCTTCCACCTTCGCTTGTACCGACGCAGCTTCCTGCCATCCTGGGTCTTAGACTTCTTCCTATTACGTCGGTGAGGAGCAATAATCACCCAGAGGCTACCCGATCCCGATGCCCATCTCCCTCAACTCGGCGTCAAGTGGGTCGCTGTCATAGGCTTTGTCTTTGTCTCCCACGAGCCGCAGCGGAGTGCCCGCAACATGGGATGCTTGGAGAGTGTCTCTAACAAGGGTGACTTCATGTGGAGACGCACTTTCAACGTGTATGGCGAGTGGAAGAGAAGCGCCGTCTGTAATGCTGTAATGACCATGATCTTCGTACCCTTACCCCCCTTACCCCGCTTGGTCTTTCCAACGCACAGCCCACCTTTTTCGCCACCACAAAGGTGCCGTCTATGAAGCATTCCCGGAGGTCTATCTCTCCACGCTCCTGTTGTATATCATGGGCCAGTGCCTGCAACACTGCGTCTAGCACACCTGAGCGTACCCATTCCTGGAAGCGGCGATGGCATGTCTGGTATGGTGGGTATCGGTCCGGCAAGTCTGCCCACTGTGCTCCTGTTCGCAGTATCCACAAGATGCCGTTGAGCACTTCTCGTGGGTGGCGGCGAGGTCTGCCCTTGCCGTCCTCACGACAGGGTGGTTCTGGTATGAGCGGTTCTAGCACTTGCCATTGTTCGTCTGTCAGTTCCAACTTTGTCGGTACTCCTGAAGTGAAAGATATTTACTTCAGGAGTACCATTTTTGAGATGATTTCTAGTCAATTTAAGAACGCTCACCTATTGACAAGAGTTGAGAAATCGTTTACACTGTAGCCGTATTCCTTTCAGCGTGTAGCACTCACACTTCCGGCGTACTTTACGAACACCAAGCAGTTCCGACTTGAGTAATCGTTTTCTAATGAGTAATCGATTGCAGGACAGAGGTGAGGATGAAATCGCCTACGATGAAAGAAGTCGCACAGCATGCCGGAGTCTCGGTGGCTACCGTGTCGCGCGTGCTCAACGACAACGCTGCTGTAGACGGCGAGTTGCGCCAGCGGGTGATGAGCGCGATAGAACATCTGCGTTACCGACCGAACAGGCTTGCCCGAAATCTGCGCACCAACTCCACCAAGACCATCGCTATTGTCGTGCCGGATATCGAGAACCCCTTCTTCGTGTCGGTAGCGCGGGGTCTGGAAGAAGTAGCTTTCCGCGCAGGTTATACGGTGATGGTATGTAACACTGACGATGACCTGGATCGTGAGAGCGCTTATCTGCAAGTGCTCGGCGATGAATTAGTAGCGGGTATAGTAGTTTGCGCGACCGATGAGCGCCGCAGCGCCGAACAGGTGCGCAAGATCCTGGACAAGGGTATCGCCGTAGTCTCCCTTGACCGCCGCTTGGAAAATGCAGCGGTCGATGGCGTACTCTCAGATAACTTTGGCGGCACGCGCACCGCCGTCTCGTACCTGATCGAGCAAGGGCACCGCCGCGTCGGGCTGATTGCCGGGCCAGCCAAGTACGCCCCAGCGCGCGAGCGCCGCATGGGCTACGAGCAAGCACTCATCGACCACGGATTGCCCATCAATCCTGAGCTGATCAAGGTCACGAACTTCAAGAGTTCCGAAGCTGAAGCTGCCACCGAAGAACTGCTCAGTTCCGCAGATCGTCCCACTGCCCTCTTCTTGAGCAGCGGCAATGTAGCCATCGGTAGCCTGCGCGCTATTCGCCACCTGGGACTAGGTATTCCCTCCGATATCTCACTGATCATCTTTGACGATCTGGACTGGGCCGCCGCATACAACCCGCCCCTTACCGTTGTTGCCCAAAACACGCGACAGCTTGGTGGCCTGGCTGGCGATCTGCTGCTGCAACGTATACGCGGGAGCAGCGAGCCGCCACACGAGCGGCACCTGCCCACCCAGTTCGTCGTTCGCGGCTCTGCTGGCCGAGCACCTCAGTAGCGCAACTGCCCTTTGCCAGTGGTTGCAAGGAGTAAAACATATGCTGTGCCGTCTCGCCTTGTTACTTATGCTGATCTTACTCTTGATCGGTTGCGGTGGCTCTCAGTCTTACCCGGTCGTGGCAGTAGATAATGCATCGAGCGTGACTCGTGTCGCTATCTTCAGCGGGCATTCCGGCGGTGTGAACGCCGTTGCCTGGTCGCCGGACGGTAAGATGCTGGCTTCGGCGGGTGACGACCACACCATTTATCTGTGGGACCCGGGTGGCGGCAAAGAGATACGTCACTGGTCGGGACATACGCTACCGATTACGTCCCTTGCCTTCTCGCCCGATGGCAAGACCCTGGCGAGCGGCGGCCGAGACAAGGCGGTTATCCTTTGGGATCCCGCCAACGGACAACAGCTACGTACCTTTTCGGACAGCGACCAGGTGCTGACGCTGGCGCTCAGTGGCTTCTATTACAACGCCGCGCGCGGCTCTATAGCCTTTGCGCCGGCGACATCAGCCGACGATTTCCGCTGCTTCTTCAGCGCGGGCACCGGCTGGGGCAATTTCGAGCAACAGCGCAGCCGGCGCGCGCTTTCAGCCGATCTGACGCTAGATTACGGTCGGCTGCAACTGCGGCAGTTGGGCTTGCAGCCTGCTGGGGCGGCTCGCACCCTCAACGCCAGCCTGAACGGCAACTCGCTAATCGCTCGCCTGGGGCACGCCGGGGAGGCGACGCTGGTCGAGTTTGAGTCGCAGGTTGAGTTGTCCGCGGGTAACAGGTTAAGGATCGAGCTAACCGGCGCGTGAGAACCATCATGCTGCCAGGCCACTTGCCGTAAGCAAACAAAAGGAGATGTCCTATGAACAGTTACAAGACCCCAGAGGTCGCAAAACCGGTTCGCGTGGGGCCGAACGAAGTTGCGCTAATCGCTAGTGGCGACCTGCGCCAATCTGCCAACAAAGTGTGCTGGCCCGCCCAAAAAGCTATGGAAGACCAACTTGTGGCTGCTCTGGCCGAGGAAGGCGTTACCGTGCGGCGCGGGCACCCTTATGACCCGCAGTTGGAACACGGCTTTATTTGGAATCAGCGCATGGGCATGGACGTGTTCAAGAACATCGATCCCGACGCTCCGCTCATCGTCGCGGAAGCCGTCTGGCAGTACAGCCACCATGTGCTGGCAGGCCTGCGCGATCACCGAGGGCCGATCCTCACCGTTGCCAACTGGAGTGGGCAGTGGCCGGGCCTGGTGGGTATGCTCAACTTGAATGGCTCCCTGACCAAGATGGGGGTCGAGTATTCCACCATCTGGAGCGAGAACTTTGACGACGACTTTTTCCGCCGAGGGATACGCCAGTGGCTCCGCCAGCACAAAATCACCCATAATACAAGTCACGTGCGTGACCTCGACCCAGGCCAACTTCCGGTGACTGAGATGCAACTGGGCCGGGCGCTGACCCGCCAACTGAAGCACGAGAAGGCGATCATAGGCGTTTTCGATGAAGGCTGCATGGGCATGTACAACGCCATCATTGACGATGAACTGCTCAACCCCTGCGGTGTGTACAAGGAACGACTCAGCCAGTCGGCCCTGGTTGCAGCCATGAGACAGGTGAGTGATGCCGATGCCAACAAAGCGCGGGCCTGGCTTGAGGAGCGAGGTATGAGCTTTCATACGGGACCGGACGAGGCCGCCGATCTCACCGACGCGCAGATTCGCGAGCAACTCAAAATGTACACAGCCGCCGTTCGCATGGCGCACGACTTCGGCTGTGCCGCTATCGGCATTCAGTACCAGCAGGGCCTGAAGGATATGGCGCCCGCTTCCGATCTGGCGGAAGGTCTGCTTAATAATGTCGAGCGGCCCCCGATATACCACGCCGAGACCGGGGCCGAACTGTTCCCCGGCCAGGCCATTCCCCATTTCAACGAAGTAGACGAAGGATGCGCGATAGACAGCCTGGTAACCAATCGCGTCTGGACGGCGATGGGCCTCGATCCGGCCACCACCTTGCATGACCTGCGCTGGGGACAGCATTATACCGGGGGGGGGTATAGACGATTTCGTGTGGGTTTTCCTTATTTCAGGCTCGGTTCCGGCTTCGCACCTGCCCAACGGTTACGCCAGCGCGACCAGTGAGCGCCAACCGTCCATGTATTTCCGGCTTGGCGGAGGAACGCTCAAAGGAGCCAGCAAAGCCGGCGAGATCGTCTGGAGCCGCGTCTTCGTCATGGACGGGGCGCTGCACGCTGATATCGGGCGCGCTAGCGCCGTTGAGTTGCCACAGGAGGAGCTAGAGCGGCGTTGGCGGGAAACCACCCCGCAGTGGCCGATCATGAATGCCGTGCTGCATGGCGTGACGCGCGACCAGATGATGGCTCGTCATAAAGCCAACCATCTCAATGTGGTGTATGCTCCCAATGCTGAATTGGCTGATAAAGCTCTGGCGGCCAAAGCCGCTATGCTGCATGAGCTAGGTATTGCCGTGCATCTGTGCGGCAACGTTGCCTGGTAGGGGCGAATTGGGCATGGATCCAGTGGGAGGAAAACCGTATGAGCCAATTCAACGACCAATTTAATGGGCTGGGCATGGGCCTGGGCAATTTGCCACTGCTGTCGAAGGCGCAGACGCGCTCGATAAGCGCCGAGAACATGACGGGCGAAAAGGGTCATGCAGGCATGGCTACCACAGGCACCGGCGCGCAAGCCGCGCGCGACCTAGGCCGGGGCTGGAAGGTCTCCCCCAGCATTAAGATCGCCCCAGGTGAAGTGGCGACGCTTGCGGACATAAACGGCTCGGGCGCGATCCAGCACATCTGGATGACCACGCATAAAAGCCGATGGCGCCAACTGGTCCTGCGCTGCTATTGGGATAGTGACCCGCAGCCTGCCATCGAAGTGCCGGTGGGCGACTTCTTCTGTAACGGTTGGTGCGAGTACAGCCACGTCAGTTCCCTGCCGGTAGCCGCGAACCCGAACGGTGGCTTCAACAGCTACTGGGAGTTGCCGTTCCGTAAGGGGGCAAGAATCACAATTGAGAGCCTGGCGACTGAGGAGACAACGCTCTACTACCAGGTTGACTATACGCTGACCGAAGTGGATACGGCCGCAGCGTATTTCCACGCGCAATGGCATCGCAGCAATACCCTACCTTACGGCCAGGTACACACAATCCTGGATAGTATTAAAGGCAGCGGCCATTACGTAGGAACCTACATCGCCTGGGGCGTGAACAATTCGGGCTGGTGGGGCGAGGGAGAGATCAAGTTCTACCTTGATGGCGATGAGGAATATCCGACAATCTGCGGCACCGGCACCGAAGACTACTTCGGCGGCGCGTGGAACTTTGACGTTCCAGACCAAGGTTACACCGCTTTCACCACGCCTTTCCTCGGCCTGAACCAGATATTGCGGCCCGATGGCCTGTACCGTAGCCAGCAGCGATTTGGCATGTACCGCTGGCACATTATGGACCCTATTCGTTTTGGTTCGGACCTGCGCGTGACTATCCAGGCTCTGGGTTGGCGTTCCGGTGGGCGCTACTTGCCACTCCAAGACGACATCGCCTCTACAGCCTTCTGGTACCAAAAAGAAAGCTCGTCGGCACGGCCACCAACGCCTACCGCCGATAGGATGGAAGTGGTGTGAGGGCGACTGACGACCGGTGACCGCAAGAGTGTAAAACGTAAAACGTAAGGGCGATGGACGGAGGTATAAATCATAGATGATCATAATCCGCAATGACACTATTCATGATGGCAGTGGAACCTCGCCCTATATAGGAGAGCTGGCAATTGAAGGCGACCGCATAGCCGCGCTCGGCCCTCGCATCGTATCGCGCGGCGAGACCGAAATAGACGCTTCCGGGCTTGCCGTCGCGCCTGGCTTCATCAATATGTTGAGCTGGGCGAATGTCTCACTGATCGAGGATGGGCGCTCGCAAGGCGATATCCGGCAAGGGGTGACTCTTGAGGTGATGGGCGAAGGCTGG
>JBBSGN010000138.1:0-6775 GCA_038254085.1 Chloroflexia bacterium
AAAACT
This sequence comes from Chloroflexia bacterium, assembly GCA_038254085.1. Classification (GTDB taxonomy): domain Bacteria; phylum Chloroflexota; class Chloroflexia; order QHBQ01; family JADMIH01; genus JADMIH01. Next base: position 7 of record JBBSGN010000138.1, read on the forward strand.
CATAATTCATAATTAACATGGCGTAGCACCTCGGCTACACTCCATGCCTGCGCGATGCAGCCTCTCGGTTCGTGTGGCGCGTCGCCGTCGAATATCTCGCTAATTGTGCCGAGGCCGGCGTCGCCTAGGTGCTTACACAGGGCGGGCAATATCGCGTTAAGCTCGGTACGGGCCGCCTCTTCACCCTCAACCACGCGCACCGCGTCTAAATAGGGGCCGAGGAGCCATGCCCACACCGTGCCGTTGTGGTAGGCGGCGTCGCGCTCGCGCCTGTCTCCCACGTACCTGCCCCGGTATCGGGGGTCTTGCGGCGAGAGGGTACGCAACCCATATGGGGTGGATAGATGCTCGCGCACAACGGCAAGCACGCCGCGCGCCTGGTCTATCGTCACCAACTCGCGGTTGAGTGAGACAGCCAGCAACTGGTTGGGGCGTATCGAGGGGTCGTTGCCGTCGGGGCCGTCTATCACATCGAAGAGGTAGCCCTCTGCATCGTGCCAGAAGCGCCTGCGGAAAGAGTTACGCGCCTGCTCGGCCAGGGCGTTGAAGTCGGGCGGCTCCTCTCTGCCCGCCACCACCGTGCGGCCCAGCGACACGCGCAGTTTGTCCATCACGCGCAGGGCGTTGTACCAGAGGGCGTTTATTTCTACCGGCTTGCCGGTGCGGGGCGTTATCACCCAATCGTCCACTTTAGCGTCCATCCAGGTCACTTGCACGCCCACCCCCTTGTTCGCATCAGTTTCCGCTTCCATGCCCGCGCGCAGGAGGCCGTCGGCGGGGTCCATGCCGATGCCGAAGCGCGTTCCGCGCACGTGCCAGGCTATCAGGTCGGCCAGCAGGGGATAAAGGTTGCGGGCGGTGGTCATATTGCCCGTGCCCTCGGCTATGGCGTCTACGGCGGCGAACATCCAGAGGGTGGCGTCGGCGGTGTTGTAATGGGGTGGGCCGCCCGCATCGGGGAAGTTGTTGGGGATAAGGCCGTCGCGGGCGAACAGAGCAAACGTGTGCAGTATCTTGTTGGCCTCGCCGCTGCGCTTCGTGGGGAGCGACAGGCCGGGCAGTGCGACCATGGTGTCGCGGCCCCAGTCGGAGAACCAATGATAGCCCGCCAGCACGGTAGGCACGGGTTTCGTTACGCCGTCCTGCTCCAAATCCCGCGTGACCATGAACTGGTCGGCGGCCCGCACCAACTGCCCCACGAAGGCTTTATCCGAGGCGATAGGGTCGGTGGGGTCCTCGGCCTCCACTGTGGGGGCGATGCCCGCTGCTTTCAGTAACTTGGCCTGCCGCGACTGCTCGCGCTCCAACGCGCCGTCGAGGAGAGGAGTGGTTGCTTCCGGCGGTTCAGTGCTGGCGACGAGGGTGAAGCTGTCGCCCGGCTGGAGGACGGCGCGGATTACGCCGGGCAGATACAGGTCTTCCGTCTCGTCGAAACCGCGCTCGATCTCGCGCCTGTAGATGAAGTTCCAGTACCAGACGCCTGTGTGGGTGAACTCTGCTACCGGATCCGTGGCGAGCCAGAAGGGTGTGGCTCCCTCATAAGCCGTGATTTTAGCGCCGCCCGGCAACGGCTCGACCCCGAAGTTCCAATCGAACGCACCGTGCGTCATGGCGTGGTACTCGCGGTAGTTGCACATTGGGTGGAGGGTGAGGCAACATTCGCCCATGCCCTCGCGGCCTTCGCTGTAGGTGTAGCGGACGTAGGAGGTGTTGTGGCCGCGCTCCATCCAGACGGTTTTGTGCAGGAGGCTGTCGCCCAGACGAAAGATGGTGGTTGGGATGCCTTCGGTCAGGCAGAACTGGTCAATATGGACGAAGCCGCCGGGGTGTATCTTGCCATCGCGGTATTCGTTCGCGCCAAGATAGTAGGTGCGTCCATCTATCTCGACCTCTTCGTCAATGTTGGAGAGCAGCACCGTGCGCTCGACCGGCGGCTTGAGGGAGGCCACCAGCAGGCCGTGATAGCGCCTCGTATTGACGCCCATGACCGTGCCTGAGGCATATCCCCCAATGCCATTGCTGACCAGCCACTCCTTATTGAGGCCCTGGTCGAGGTCTACACAAACTTCTCGCGGTACAGTAATCATGGCTGAGGGTAATTATAACACGGCGGCGCACACTCACTCCATCATAACTCGCGGTCTTACGTAACTGTTCAGAATTGGGTAAGGAGAGTGCTAAACTCACCGCAGAGGCGCAGAGAGCGCAGAGGACCAAGCAGAGATTCTATTGTTTGCTCGGTGTTACTCTGTGCTCTCTGCGGTGAGTCTTTCTACGAAGGCGAACAGTTACGGTCTTACGGCTTGTCCACCACGTGCGCGGATGGCGTTATCCCACCCAGTAGCCGCGCACGAACTGGCTGGACCAGACGAGAAGCAGGCTGACCCACAGCACGAGAATTAGCAGGCGGACGGGGCGCGGACGTTTGTCGGCCCAAACAGACAGCACGATGAAGCAGGGGAAGGCGGCAAGCACATAACGCGACATGCTCATAAGAGGAAACTGGGCGCTTACACGTAGCAGCGAGGGGAGCAGCACGGTGGCCGCCTGTAGGCCATAGCTGACGCGCAGGCGAAAGGCGCCCACTGCCAGCGTCGCGAACGACAGAAAGACGATAAGGTCGAAGGCGTTTATCGTGAGCATCTGCTCATTTATGATCTTTTGTAAGGACACGAGCAAGGTTTCTCCGGGCCAGTTGGTGGCGCGTTGGGTCCACATGAGGTTCACTCGCGCGTTCCAGGGGAGGCGGTCACCGACCACGTAGGTGACGTAAGCAAAGAAGGTGGCCGTAGCCAGGGGACTTGCTACGACGACAGCGGTGAACTCGACCGCATGGCGGCGCAGCGCAGCCAGGCTCCACCCCGACCAGGCTATGTACTCGAAAGCGAGCGGCAGAAAGAGCAGTCCGCCCTGCACCTTAGCCGCCCCGGCCATGCCCGCCAGCAGGGCGACCAACGGCCACTTTCCCTGTCTGGCAAGCCAGAAAGCGCCCATAGCCAGCGCCAGGAATAACGACTCGGTATACCCCGAATAGAGGAAGAATGCGGTGGGAAAGAGGCCCAGATAGACCACGCTCAGAAAGGCAGCCGAAGGCGTGCTATCGAGAGTGGTCAACCTGTAGATGAGGGCGAGCGCCACGATAGCGGCCAACGAACCGACCAGTATACCGGCCAACGCGCTATTACCAAGCGTGATCACGCTCACCAGGCGCATGAGCGCAGGCAGCAAGGGCGGGAAGGCGCTGGTGCCATCGGTCGGGCTGTAGCCCTGGGTGGCTATCTTCTCGTACCAAAGGGCGTCTTCGCGCTGCCAGGGTGCCGCCAGGCCACTGGTCTGGAGGGGCACGCCGGTGTGGGCGTATTGGTGCTGCAAATCGGTGGTTGGCAGATAGCCCAGGACTAACGCGGCCCAGACACTCAGCATCAGGCGCGCACCCAGAACGAGCGTAGCAGCGAGCAAAAGCGGCCTGCGCCAGCCTGTGTCATTTGTGATAAGGCGGGTGCGGAGGCGGTTCGCTACAGAGGCGTCGCGTGTCGGCTCGGAGACTTCTGCCGTCTCTGCACTGCTGGTGTTCATAACGCCCCCTGTTGCTTGGTTATCTTGAGCATATAGGATGCTAAAACCTGTATGAGCGCATATAGATATGCCTGGCTGTGTTATGCGACCCAATGACCGTGAACGAATTGAGCAGACCAGAACAGAAGCAGGCTAAGAGATATGGCGGCGACCAGTAACCGGACGATGAGCGGGCGCTTGGCCGACCATATTGCCAGCACGATAAAGCAGGGGAAGGCGGCAAGCACATAGCGCGACATGCTCATCAAGGGGAAGTTGTCGTTGGTGTGCAGCAGGGTGGGGATCAGCAGAGTAACGCCGTAGAGGCCGTAGCTCCATCGCAGGCGAAAGCTGGCGATGGTCAGCAACGTGAACAGGAGCAGAACGGCCAGATCGAACCTATTTATGGAGGCCGCGCCACCTTCTATAGCCTTCTGGGAGGAGAGTAATAGGGTGTCGACCGGCCAGGTGACACGGTGACCCCATATGGCTATCTGACGGTCGGTCCACGACAGCGTGTCGCCCACCATGTAGGTCCTGAAGGCGAAAAAGGCCAGAGCAGACAGGGGCGCGGCCACGACCACGCTTCCGAATTGCAATATCCGCCGCTTCAAGAGTACGGAGTCCCATTTGGCCCAGGCCATATACTCGACAGCTAGGGGCAAGAAGAGAAGCGCGCCCTGCACCCTGGCGAGGGTAGTCAGCGCCGCCAATATAGTGACCAGGAGCCACCGGCCTGCGCGGGCGTGCCAGAAAGCCCCCAGTGCCAGCATCAGGAATAGGGACTCGGTAAAAGCGGAATAGAGGAAGAATGCAGTGGGGAAGATCGCCAGGTAGACCACGCTGAGGAAGGCGGCATTAGCACCCGTATCGAGCGCTGCCAGCCTGTATAGCAGCGCCAAAGTCACGACAGAGGCCAGCGAACCGACCAATAGCCCCGCCAGCGCCACATTCCCAAGCGTGAGCATGCTTGCCAGGCGCATGAGAGCGGGTAGCAAGGGCGGGAAGACGCTGGTGCCGTCGGTGGGGCTATACCCCTGGGTGGCTATCTTCTCGTACCAAAGGGCGTCTTCGCGCTGCCAGGGCGCAGCCAGGCCACTGGTCTGGAGGGGCACGCCCACCGGAGCATATTGCGCTTGCAGGCCAGTGGCCGGAGAGAGGGCGAGCATAAGGGCCGCCCACGCACTCAGGAGAAGGCGCATTCCGGCGGCGATTGCGAAGGCAAGCAAAAATGGCCTACGCCACCCCGCGCCCACTGCGACGACCTGCGAGTAGCGACGAGCCGGGGAGGTAGGCGCACTCGCCACCTCGGCACTATCAACTGAATGTAGGCTTTCGCTGTTCATCATGCCTCTATGAGGATGGACGAAGGACGACCGACTACCGATGCCGCCAATTATAGAGGGTATCTAGGGCCGAAGGCAATTCGCCTATGCTGTCAATAACGGCGTCGGGGGTAATAGTGTGGTCGTCTACGTCTGCGGGACGGCCGGGGACGCGCTTCCAGACGCCTTTCATACCGACGGCGTGAGCGCCAGCGATATCGTAGCGCAGGAAATCGCCCACGAAGGCAGTCTCTTGCGGTTGGAAGTCCATACAGTCGAGTGCGGCGCGGAATATCTGGGGCGCGGGCTTCTCCCACCCTACTTCGCACGAGTAGAGGCGACAATCGAGCAGGTCCTTGATGCCAAAGCGCTCCAGGTCGGGGTCGTGGGCATCGGCGGGCCAGGCCGTGTTGGACACCAGCCCTAACTTGAGGCCGCTGTCGCGCAGGAGGCGCAGCGTCGGCTCTACATCGGGCCTCATATAGGCGACATCGTTCCCGGCCTGGAACCAGGGGAGCAAACAATCAGCCTTGTCTAGACTCTCTATGCCATGCTCGCTGAACAACGTGTCGAGCAGGTCGGTCAGGGGCGACCCACGTTGGGTGCTCTTGGCCTCTTCCCAATGCGCGCGGGTGCGCCGGTTCATCACCTCAAGAAACTCGTCCAACGGAGGCAGCTTGTCCGCGTGCCCACGCGATGCGATGTAAGCATGCAAGGCGCTGTTCAACTTTTGGTCAATCTCGGGCCAATTCTCGTGCCGGAACTCCTGCAACGTGCTTCCCAGGTCGAATAGCACGCCTTTTAGCATAGGTGTCTCCTTCGTGAAACGTGAAACATGAAACGTGATGCATGATAAAGTAATGCAGTTTGGCTTATGTTATGAAAGGAGGAACAAGCAAAGTGAGGACAAACCAAGCTGGAATGTGTCATTCTGAGCGGAGCGAAGAATGACAATGGACAGTTGGTCGTTGTTTCTCTGGTATTTGCACTCTTTTCATACGTGAGCCTTTTTTACGTTCTACGAGTCCGTTCATTGATGAAATTGTACACCGAAGAGAAGACCTTTTCCCGGTCGGTGTCTACGGTGACTATGTGGTAGCCTCGGTGGAGGGCGAGCATTTGTTTGTCGGGGGAGCCGAGGCGCGAGTAGATGTGGTGGGAGCTGATGCTGGGCACCACGTGGTCGTGGCGGGCGTATATGACAAGCGCGGGCGTCTTTACCTGGGGCAGCGAGCGGCGCACCACGCTGAGGAACTCTATTAGCGAGGCGGTAGCGTCTACTGGGGAAAGGGCGTAACCGATGTGCCGGGCGCGGGCTTCGGGGTCTTCTATGTCTCGATAAAGCTTGTTCATGTAGGGCATCTTCCGTTGCAATCCCTTGAGGACGAAGCTCAGGCTATGGGGCACATAGACGGGGGCCGACATAGAGATTATGCCCGCTAGCCGGTCATGGCGTTGCTCGGCGGTGTAGAGGGTGAGCGCGCCGCCGAGGGACAACCCGGCCAGGTAGACGCGCCGGTAGCGTGCCAGCATCGCGTCCAGGGCGCTGTTCACCGAGGCGTACCAGTCGCGCCAGGTCTTGCCCTGGAGGTCTTCGGGAGCGGTGCCGTGCCCGGCCAACAGCAACGCGCCCGCGCTGACGCCCCGGTTGGCCAGGTAGCGTGCGATCCCACGCATCTCGAAGGGCGAAGCGGTGAAGCCATGCACCAGCAGGCATGCGGTATCGCCCGCTTCATACAGGAATGGTTCGGCGCCAGGCATAATCGGGTGTTGGGCCTGCCACGACATGAAGCCTGTTGGCAAGGGGTTGGTGGGGTGGGTTTGGTCATCGGATAGAATGTCCACATCGTAGTATATTCTAAAACCTACTCACATTCACTGTAGCAGCA
>JBBSGN010000139.1:0-6773 GCA_038254085.1 Chloroflexia bacterium
CTCCCCCCGCAGGGCGGATGCCTCAACTCTTTGCAAGAGCGCAGCCCGCTCACACCTGAGCAGCACTATAACCCCACTCGCTTCCAGGGCGCTTCTGGCAGCCGAGTCGAGCAACGCCCCTCCGCCCGTGGCAATCACGCAGGGCCACTCGCCCGCAGTCCATAAGCAGACCTCTTTTTCCTGGCCGCGAAAAGCTGCTTCCCCTTGTATGGCGAATATATCTCTTATGGGCATTCCGACTCGCTCTTCCACCAACGTATCGGTGTCCAGGAAAGGCCGGTTCATGCTCTGGGCTACCAACGCTCCCACCGTGCTTTTGCCCGTGCCCATAAAGCCTGCAAGCACCAGGTTAGGCAATATAACTTCCATGGCTAATCTTTGCGCGTCCTTTGCGTCTCTGTGTCTTTGCGTTTGGAAAGGGTTTCGCTTGGCGTTGACGCCTCGGAAAGTAGCGAAGGGAATCGCTCGCGCATCTCGTCGAGGCTGTCCCCACCCAGCTTTTCGTGCAGGGCCTCGGCCAGCACCCAGGCCACCATCGCTTCGCCGACCACGCCCGCCGCCGGCACCGCGCAGAAGTCCGACCGCTGATACTGGGTGGTGGTCTCCTCTCCGGTCGCAAGGTCTACCGTTTGCAGGGGGTTGATGGTAGTAGATATCGGCTTCATGGCTGCGCGCACCAGTAGCACCTGCCCGGTTGTGACCCCGCCTTCCAGACCACCGGCGCGGTTGGTGCGCCTCTCAAGTCCGTTGCTGCCTGCGTATATCTGGTCGTGTACGTCTCGCCCGTTCATTCGAGCGTTCTCGAAGGCCTCACCTATCTCTACGCCCTTGATGGCCTGTATGCTCATCACGGCCTGGGCGAGCAGACCGTCCAGGCGACGGTCCCAATGCGCATAGCTACCCAGGCCGGCAGGCAAGCCGGTTGCCCACACCACAAACACCCCACCCACCGTGTCGCCGGTACGCCTCGCACGGTCTATACGCGCCTTCATAGCCTCTGTAGCCTGGGGGTCGGGGCAGCGCACGGGTGAGCTTCCGGTGGCCTCTACCAGCGCTTCGGGGTGCGACAGGTCCAGGTCTTTCGCCGCCACCTCACCAATCTCGGTGATGATACTGCCAACCTGCACGCCGAATTGCCCCAGCAGTTGCTTGGCAACCGCCCCGGCAGCGGTGCGGGCGGCGGTCTCGCGCGCGCTAGAGCGCTCCAGTGCGGTGCGCATGTCGCTCAACCTGTATTTGATCGCGCCCACCAGGTCGGCGTGGCCCGGCCTCGGCACGGTGAGGGGTGGGTGTTCTTTTTTGATGAAATTGGCGTAATCGCGGTTGGCTATCTGCATGACTATTGGCCCGCCGGTAGTAGCGTCGCCTTCTACGCCGCCTAGGAACGTTACTTCGTCGTGCTCTATGCGCTGCCGCCCGCTGCGCCCATAGCCCCCCTGCCGCCGAGCCAAATCGCGGTTGATCTCCTCCACCGGCAGCGCCAACCCCGCCGGAAACCCCTCCACTATCACTGTCAAGCAGGGGCCGTGCGACTCCCCCCCGGTTAGAAATCTGTGTAGCATTCTACCTCCATCAAACGTAAAACGTAAGAGACTCTCTTTACTCCTTACGCATTACGCATTACGCATTACGTCTTTCATCACATCGAGCGGCGCTACACATCCCGTCCACAACTCGAATGCTGCGGCTCCCTGGTTGACCAGCATTGCCAGGCCGTCCTGGGTGCGGCATCCCACTTCGTCGGCCTCTTTCAGCAGGCGCGTCGGCCTGGGATTATACACCAGATCGTATACCAGTAGATGCTCCAGCATAGTCGCGCCGCCGGGCAGCGGACTCTCCTCCGCATGAGGCCATTGGCCCGCAGGCGTACAATTTACCAGCAGGGCGGCGTTCGGCATGGCCGCTTCAAGCGTCGGGCGGTCGAGGCAGCCATACTCTATCAGGGCGGGCGCATTAGGCTGCAAAGAGCGAGCGACCTCAGCCGCCTGCTCCGGCCTGCGCGAAAGGAGCAGTACGTCATGGCCCGCCTGTGGGAGCGCCCACGTAACGGCGCGCGCCGCTCCACCCGCGCCGAGCAGTATCGCTCGCCCTCCCGGCTCGATCCTGCCGCTTTCCTCAAGTCCTCCCATAAAGCCAATCGGGTCGGTGTTATACCCCACTAATTTGCCATCCACCACGCGCACCGTGTTGCACGCGCCTATGGCCCTCACCTCGTCGCTCATCTCGTCGAGATAGTCGAGCATCCGCTCCTTGTGCGGTACGGTCACGTTCCAACCGACAAAGCCGCGCTCGATGCTCTCATATAGAAGTGATGGGAACTCATCGGCAGAGGCGGGCATTAGCACGTAGCGCAAAGGCAGGCCGCTCGCCTCGAAAGCCGCGTTTTGCATGGCTGGCGAGAGGCTATGCTCTACCGGATAGCCGAACAAGCCGATAAGCCTAGTGGCCTGGGAAGTGGCGCTATTTTGTGTGGCGTTACTCATTTGAGGCTAATGCTTGGACGAGTGACTATTGACCGTAGCGCCCTTTCAAAATCCGGGAAACTGTCGGCGATGCAGGCCGTGTCGTGTATGGTCGTTTCACCGTCGGCTGCCAGGGCAGCGATAGCCAGTGACATGGCAAGCCTGTGGTCGCCGTGGCTGCTCACCTCGGCTCCTGTCAGGCGGGTAGGCCCCTCTACGCGGAAGCCGTCGGGCATCGCCTCGATGCGCGCGCCCATCCTGCCCAGTTCTTGCGCGGTGGTGGTTATGCGGTCGGTCTCCTTCACCCGCAACTCGGCTGCCCCCCGCACCTCGGTGACGCCCTCGGCCTGCGTCGCCAGCATGGCAAGCAGGGGCAACTCGTCTATCATGCCGGGCACCTCCTCTGCTGTGATAGTGATACCTCTTAGCGGCCTATAAGATACCTCGATGCCGGCCACCGGCTCGCCGTTATCCAGCCGCTGATCGCGTAAGCGCACGTCGGCACCCATTCTGTCGAGGGCTTCCAGTATGCCCGTCCGGCCAGGGTTCACCCCGACATTGGGCACTGTCACCCTGGAGCCGGGCACGAGCAACGCAGCCGCCAGCATGAAGGCCGCCGAGGAAATATCTCCGGGCACACGTATGTCTATAGCACGAAGATGCGAAGGCCGCACCTGGATCATATTCCCCTGCACGCTCAGGTCCGCGCCCATCGCCAGCAGCATCCGCTCGGTGTGGTCGCGGCTGGGCGCAGGCTCCTCTACCGTGGTGACACCTTCCGCGAATTGACCCGCCAGCAATACCGCCGACTTGACCTGGGCGCTGGCTACAGGCAGCCTGTACGTGATTGACTTTAGATGGCCGCCTAATATCGAGAGTGGCGCAAACCGCCCGTCCTGCCGCCCCAGTATGGTCGCGCCCATCTCGCGCAGAGGCGTGGTAACCCTGTCCATCGGCCTGCGGCTCAGTTGCGCGTTGCCCGCCAACACGCTGTAGAACGCCCCCGCTTCCCCATTCGCTACGCTCAGGGCTGAAGGCTTGTTCATGCCCGCCAGCAGGCCCGCCATCAGCCGCATGGTCGTGCCCGACCCGCCGCATTCCAGAGGCCGCACCGGCTCCTTCAGGCCGTGCATACCACCCCCGTAAACCAGCACCTCGTTTTGGGTATACTCGATCTGCACGCCCAGTCCGCGCACCACGTCAAGCGTGGCGAGGCAGTCGTTGGCGGGCAGGAAGTTGCGGATGCGGGTGACACCCTCGGCTATCGCGCCCAGCATGACCGCCCGGTGGGAGATAGATTTGTCCCCCGGCACTTCTACCGTTGCCTGGATAGGCGAGCGTGCCCGCGATATTTTGAGAGTTTGCGACGCCTGGGATGGGGGCGCTGTGGCCAAAGTGTTCACCCGAACATCTCCCTCCGTTTGCACTGCGCTTCCTTCATCCACTGCTCCAAAGCGGCAGGGTCGTCAAGCAGGCTCCTGGCGCGGGCGATTTGCCGCTCGAAACTACCCAGTGCCTGCTCGATGGCCTGCCGGTTCGTCAGCAATATGTCGAGCATCATAGGCACCTCGCTGGCGGTGAGTCGCGTGGTGTCGCGGAACCCACTTGCGGCGAGCATACCTACAACCGGGTCTTGCTCCTCGGCCTCCGCTTCCACGTGCGTCAATGAGGCGGCGAGGAGATAGGGCAGGTGGCTTGTGCAGGCAACCGCGCGGTCATGGCGCTCGGCATCCAGAATAAGGGGGCGGGCGCCTATCGCCTCCACCATCTCCTGGGCCAGCGATATAGCGTTGTGCGTGGTGCGTGCGGTGGGCGTGAGCGCAAAGACTGCTCCTCTAAAGAGCGATGCATCAGCTTGCTCCAGCCCGCCGGTCTCCTTGCCGCACATCGGATGGCCCCCGGCCGCCTCTACATGTTCCGGCAGGCGGTCCATCCTCGACACGATTTCGGCCTTTGTGCTGCCCAGGTCCATAAGCAGAGCGCCGGTCCGCATGTACGTGCCCACTTCCTGGATGCTAGAGAGTATGGCTCGCACGGGCATCGCCAGCACCACTATATCGGCCTCCCGCACGCCGTCTTGCAGGTCGGTGGTGGCACGGTCAACAACGCCGGTGTGCGTCGCCTGGTCGGCGGTCTCCTGCTTGCGCGCCACGCCTATCCGCGCCTTGCATAGGCCGTTGCCCAGCGCCAGGGCCAGCGAGCCGCCCATCAACCCCAGGCCCACTATCGCCACCTTAGCCTCGTTAAGCCGCATGGACCTTTACCCTGGTTGGGCTGGGCTGGGGGACAGGTGAGGCGAGGTCCACCCCTCTGCCCACCGCTGCCGCTACTCTCTTGACATCTTCGAGCAGCGCGGCGCACCTGTCGGGGCGCAAAGACTGACCACCGTCGGACAGCGCCTGCTCAGGATGGGCGTGCACCTCGATTATCAGCCCGTCCGCCCCGGCTGCCACCGCGCCCAGCGATACGGGCGCGACCAGGTCCCACCTGCCCGTGCCGTGGCTGGGGTCGGCGATTACCGGCAGGTGGGAGGCCGACTTTAGCACGGGTATGGCGTTGAGGTCGAAGGTTGCGCGTGTGGCCTGCTCGAAGGTGCGGATACCGCGCTCGCACAGTATTACCTGGGTGTTGCCCTGCGCCAATATGTACTCGGCGGCAAGCAGAAGCTCCTCTATGGTAGAGCTCATGCCCCGCTTGAGAAGGGCGGGCTTGCTCTGCCTCCCCACTACTTCAAGCAGGCGGTAGTTCTGCATATTGCGCGCGCCAATCTGCAATATGTCGGCGTATTGGCCCACCAGCGATACCTCGTCCGATCCCATCACTTCAGTTACGATTGACATGCCAAGCTCTTCGCGCACATCGGCGAGGATTTTGAGGCCCTCTTCGCCCAACCCCTGGAAGCTATAAGGGGAGGTCCGAGGTTTGAAAGCCCCTCCCCGCATGATTTTTACGCCCATGTCGCGCAGTCGCCGGGCCACCTCGAAGGTCTGCTCTCGGCTCTCCACCGAACATGGGCCCGCTATGAAGGTAATGTTGTCGCCCCCAATCAGGGCGTCGTTCACCCGGATGACCGTATCCGCAGGCTTGAAGTCGCGGCTCGCCAGCTTGTACGGTTGGAGTATGGGCACCACCTTCTCCACACCGTTGAGCGACAGAAAGTGCTCGGCGTCCACCGGGCGGTCGTTGCCGATAATGCCCACGATCACCCGCTCGGCACCGCTCGAAACGTGTGGGCGGAAGCCCAGCTCGCGTATCCTCTGTATCACGCCACCTACTTCGTGCGCGTCCGCGCCCATTCGCATGACTACTATCATTGCTCTATCCTCTTTCTCCTTGCGGGAAATATGAATTACGAATTAGTAGAAGCGATTCATGTTTCATAATTCATAATTCATAATTCTCTTCGCGTAACGACTCGGTTCCTCTCAGGTAGATGTGCTTTATTTCCCTGGGGCCTTTGGGGGTGTTCCAATGCAGCAGCACCCTTATGCAACGCTCCGGCGCCCCGGGCTTCGCCATCTCCACTCCGCCGAGCATCGGCACATATTGCCAGCCCATGCGCCTGGCGGCCTCTGCGGGGAAGGCGGCGTGCAAGTCGGGCGAGGCGGTGAAAAAGGCGCTTGCCAGGTCGTCGGGGTCTATACCGTTGGCCTCGGTCATGGCGGCGATTAGCTCGCGGATAGCCGCGTGTATCTCCTCCCGGCTGTCTTCGTGGGCTACGGTGGCCCCGCGCACCCCCCTGCACAGGATTGGACGGTCCTGTTCCATCGCGCTGATTGCTCCTCTCAATTCAACACAAACAAAACAAACAAAAAGAGCGTTGGCTTGTGCCACACGCTCTTCGGTTCATAACTGGGTTTTATTCGGTTAGTCTTATGTCAGTGCTTCCGGCGCGTGGCAATTGCTGGTCGGTAGAGAATAATACCACCAGTAATACCAGTTGCCGTATATGCTAGGCTGGGACGCGCCCGGTCCGGGGTGCAGGGGCGAACCGGCGGACATCGCTTCTAGCAAGTATACTTTGTCGTGTGATAAATAAGCGTTCATATCGGCTCCCATAGACGTTGCCCTATTGTAGCACAATGGGGCGACCGAGTCAACATGATTTCATCTCGGTTTCACGGATAATCGGGGATTGAAACGCAAAGACGCAAAGAACGCGCAAAGAGTTTTATTGTTGAGGTTGTGGCTATCTGGCTATAAAGAGCGCAGACCGAGAGTCGCCAACCCCTCACCCCTTATTTATTCTCCGTGCGTTCTTTGCGTCTTTGCGTTTAGGGTATTCTTGATTAGCTCCCATTGTCGGTGGAA
>JBBSGN010000140.1:0-6767 GCA_038254085.1 Chloroflexia bacterium
CCCCACTTTGGCATAAAACCCGTCCGCAGCTTGTCAGCACCAGCAGCCAAGTGGGGAGAGAACGCCGCTAAACGGGTCATTTTGGCCTCCCTGTGGGGAAACTCATGCGTAATTTGCCCCCTTAAACTAGCACCATTGGTTCTTAATGAAAAGCGCCGCGTCTTGCAGGGTAATGTGGTACAATTGGCAACGCCGTTCTACTTGTTCTGGCACTTTGATACCAGGCGCTGCATCCTTTCCTTCGACAGCTTTGGCGGAGCCTATCTTATTTTCGTGCGGATCACACTTCTTTCCTGCCTGCGCTTGGAAGCTATCTCATAAACGGAGAGTAAGTCCAGCAGTGCCAATTACCCCTTGTCATTCTGAGTGGAGCGAAGAATGACATCAGAGGGTGTATTCGTTTCCGGCTCACGTGGCACCTATGAAACGGCTCGATGAGATAGCTTGTCAAATGTTCTGGCTGAGAAGGGGCCTGGCAAACGGCTATTCGTTACAAGGGAGGCTACTTATGGTTCGCCTGCGTTATTGGGTGGGGTTGTTGCTCTTGTTGCTCTTGTTGCTCATGGCGGCGCTGGTGGTATTGGGCGGGTGTGACCAGGGCGCGCAACCGGCCACACTGCTACCTCCACAGCCGACACCCACTATTGAGACGGTTGTAACGCCCACACCGGTCGCCGAGCTACCCACGTCCTCGGTTAAAGGGGAGGGTAAGGTGGTTGCGGTCGCTACCTCGGTGGGCACTTTCGTGGTGCCTATCGAGGCCCTCACGCCTGCCGCCAAGCCTGTATTCTTAAGCGGCGTGATGGCGGCGGGCACGCCCAACATCGGCCACGAGGTAGCTGATTACTTCAATAATCTGTATGAGGCCCGCACCCTACAGCCGGGCGGTGGGTTCGACATCGAGCGGGTGCGCGGGCTGACCGACGAACCTTACCGCGACTACACCATCACATTGCTGCAAAAGGATGCCGACCAGGCGTCAGCAGGTAAGCTGGTAGAAGTGAGCTACAGCGGCCTCAACTCGAAGGTGGACGAGTGGCAGCCGGGCGAGAACGGCAACGGCACGGCGACGGTCACGCTCACGCGCACCAAGCACGAGACGCACAAGGGCGCTGGGCCAACCGCCAACACGGCTACTCTTCGCTTCAAGCTGGAGCGGAGGGCCTTGCAAGGCGGCGTGTCGTGGGTGGCGGTGGACTTCTTCGACGCTGTGGGTGGGAAGTGGATTTCGGAGAGCGCGCCTCCTCCGCCCCAGGACATCGCCGCCGAGCTTGACACGTTCTTCAACCAGTTCTACATGGCGCGCAGCCTGACGCCGGGTGGCAAGTTCGACATCGAAAAGACCAAAGAGATAACCGCCTTCGCCTACCAGGACTACACTGTGCCTCTGTTGCAGCGCCAGCAAGAGGAGGCCGATGCGGGCAAGATCACCAGCGTATCGTACAGCGACATCAAGACCGAGGTGGTAAGCTGGTTCCCGCAGGCTACCAGCCATGGTGGGATCGCCACCGTGAAGGTGACGCGCACCTCCAACGTGGTCCGGCCCATGGGAGCCGAGCCTCCCCAGACGGCCACTTACCAGTTCCGGGCGCACCGCCACTGGGACGAGAGCGAGCACGGCCTGTGGATCGTGGTGGACTTCCTCAGCCCGATCACCAACAAATGGGTGTCGGAGAGCGCCGGTCTGAGCGGGCCAGTCCCACCCAGCGGCCATGGGTGATAGAAGCGCTTCGTCTGGCCGTGCGCCAGGTTATATAAATCACACAACAAAACAGCCTCCTGCTGAGGCTGTTTTGTTGTGTGATTTATTGTGGGTCAAACTGTGCGTATTGTATAATTGTCCGTATAGTAGACATAGGAAACAGCAAGGATGGCAGAACTTCTCTTCTTAGACAGAAGGACCCAACAGGCGGATGCGCCGCCGGATGGCGCACCTCGCGTGGCGTTTGTGACGTTGGGGTGCAAGGTGAACCAGAGCGACACGCAGAAGGCGATTGCCGACTTTCGCGCGGCGGGCTTTCGCATTGTGCCGCCCGCCTCGCCTGCCGAGGTGTACGTGGTCAACACTTGCTCGGTCACGCACGTAGCCGACCGTAAGAGCCGCCAGTGGTTGCGCCGCGCCGCCCGCGCCAACCCCGACGCGCTTGTGGTCGCCACAGGCTGCTACGCCGAATCGGGCCGCGACGCCCTCGATGAAATGCCCGAAGTCGGCCTGATCATAGGCCACCGGCAGAAGGACGACCTGGTTGGGCTGGTACTTGGGCGAATGCGGAATGACGCTATTCAGCATTCCACGTCCGAAGACATTCCGCATTCCGCAGGCTCTTGCAGGCCCCCCAAGCCCAATTCAGGCATTCCGCATTGGGCAGGCGGCACGGACCCAGACTTCGTGTCGCGCACGCGCGCTATGGTGAAGATTGAGGATGGGTGCAACGACTTTTGTACCTTCTGCATCATCCCGTTCACGCGGGGGATGCCGCGCTCCACGCCGACTAACGAGGTGGTCGGGCTGGTGCGTCAGAGGCTTGAGGAGGGGTACAGGGAGGTAGTGCTGACCGGCGTCCACATGGGCAAGTACGGCCAGGACCACGCCCAGCGCAAGCGGGCCAGCACCGACCCCACAGAAGCGCCCGATCTGCCCGGGGTCGTCCAGGCCGTTTTGGACCGCACCGATGTGCCCAGGCTGCGTATCACCTCGGCAGAGCCTACGGACGCGGTGATGATGCTGCCGTTGCTAACCGACCTTCGGTACAAGGGTAGATTGGCCCCGCACCTGCATCTGCCGCTACAGAGTGGGTGCGATGCTACCCTTGCTCGCATGAAGCGGGATTACGACACAGACGAGTATGCCGACGTGGTGAGGCAGTGCCGGGAGGCGGTGCCCGGCATTTCGATTACCACTGACCTGATCGTTGGCTTCCCGGGCGAAACCGAGGAGGAGTGGGCGCAGACCAGGCGCTTTGCGCAGCGCATGGAGTTCGCCAAGATACATGCGTTTCCCTTCTCGCGCAGGCCGGGTACGCCAGCCGACAAGATGGACGGCCAGGTGTCGCCCGAAACGCGCCACGCCCGCACATTAGAGGCGATAGAGATAAGCGAGCGAGCGGAGGGGGTATACGCCTGCGCCCACCTGGGCCGCACCCTTCCGGTGCTGTGGGAAGAGGGGTGCGACGGCGTGTGGAGCGGCCTGGCAGACAATTATCTGAGGGTGCATACTCGCACTTCGCGCAACCTGCGCAACACCATCACCCCGGCGGTAATCACAGCCTACGACGCGCACGGTCTGTGGGCCGATCCGCTGCCTGGGCAGCAAAGCTATGTCTGAGGCTAACATGCGACTTATGCTCAGGGTGATGTACACCGTGAGCGTGTCTGCGGCGGTCGTCGCTATAATCCTGGGGTTGCGTAACGACCGCGGTTCGGCCACCGTCTTCCTGGTTGTCGCGCTGGTGGGGGCCGCTGTAAGCTGGGTTGTCTTCAGGAGATACAGCGTCCTCCGTAGCAATCGGTGGGAGCGTGAGCTATCGGGCAGCGAGGACGAACTGAAGGAGCTTCTTGGTCCGCAAGTCGTGAGAGGTGCTGGCTCGGAAGGTACTGAAAGTACAGTAAGCGCCATAAGAAAGAGTTACACCCCTGCCCGCCACAAGCATAAAGGGAAGCGCTAGAGCGTGTTATGAACTTTGGACGGGAAGTTGAACGAGGCGACCAAGCATCAACACAGCAAAGCCCGCATAGGCGGGCTGACTTGGGTGGTATGTATAGAAGAGGAGGAGCCTCCATAGGAGGCTTTGTAGACGTAGCATGCGGATAAATCTGCCGGGCGAGGCGGGTTCGCCGGTATGCTGATTAATTTGTTAAGGTTCATCAGCCGCCGGGCTTGGATTATATCTCGTGTTCACCTCTATTATTAGACACCCTCTCAGAATGACAAGGGGTGGTTGGTCGCTGTTTCTTATGTATTGCACTCATCTCGTGCGTAATCCAAACGTAATGCGTAAGAAAGCTCTTTACGCATTACGTTTTACGCATCACGTTTCACGCTTCACTTCCGGCAGGATCGCAGCCAGTAGATTGGCCAGGTTAGCCGCCTGGCTGGGATTGTGGATGTACAGGCGGGTGTTCCCGTCTTCTTCTCGGAGGATTATGGTCCTGATTTCGTGGTTGCCTATTCTTAGAGGGCGCTCCACAAGCCCGTCCGCGCCGCCGGGCAGATCGAGGACTACTGCGACTGGCAGGTTCACGCTAGCGTAACAGAGGGCTTCGGGCAGGCTGCCTAGTACATGCACGCTTGATATGTCAGGGTTGCCTTCGAGCAAGCTCACAATGCTTTGCGCCACAAGCGAGCGCGTAGAAACAATCAGCACCCCACTGTTCCACTCGCCCATCGTGCGCCTCCTCAACTCAGTTTCCAGCGAAACCTCCAGTCCACACCACACATAGCGTGACGTCCAATTCTTCTGCGTATTACCCCAAGTATAAGGCTCCCACCCCCCAGGCGCATCAATCCTACGTGGTATCTTATGTTTACTATTCAGAGTATGAGCTGTCTACCACCCATAATCACGCATGACGCTGGTCCTAGCTAGATGGGATTACTCCTGCTTGATCGCCGTGGACGAAGGACGACCAAGCAGGAGTAGCTATCAGCTATCAGTTTTATCTGCCTATTGCCTACTGCCTTCTGCCTTCTATCGTCCGTCGTCCCCCACCGCCAACCGTACCTTTACCAACCAGAAGTAGTACCTATGTCATACCTATTTTCGTTGACGCCCATTTCTTGGCTATGCTATAGTCTTCGTTAGATATACAGAGTTAGAGTGAGGCAGTGTATTGCCTCTGTGCGTTCTTAGCCCTTTACGGGGACCAAGCGGTTTATGGATAAAGACAAGATTCGCGTGCTTATAGCCGACAGTCATGATCTCTTTCGGCAGGGTTTGGCAAGCCTGCTGGCAAGACAACCTCATATTGAGGTCGTGGGTGAGGCTTGTGACCGCGATGAGGCCGAATCTATGACCTCTACCCTCGTGCCGGACGTGCTGCTCATCGAGATATACATGCGCGGCAGCGAGGGCCTGCCTACCGTGCTGCAAATCATAGAAGCCAACCCTGAAACCTCGGTGGCTATCCTCACCTCTTCGGAAGACGACAACGACGTGCTGGCCGCCGTCAAGCTGGGCGTGAAAGGCTACCTGCTCAAGAACAGCAGCCTCGACGAACTGGTGCGGGCGGTGACGGCGCTGGCCGGTGGGGGGGCCTATTTCTCTCACAGCATGTTCACCAAAGTGTTGCAAGAGTTTACCCACATGGCCCGGCGGCGCGACTTGAAGGAGGCCAAAGGCATCGAGGCCCTCACCGACAGGGAGAAGGGTGTGCTGCGGCTGGTAGCGAAGGGTGCGACTAACCGCGATATAGCCGAAGAATTGGTAATCACAGAGAACACCGTCAAGGTCCACCTTCGCAACATACTCGACAAGTTGCAGCTACGTAACCGCCAGCAAGCAGCCGCCTACGCCGTACAAGAGGGTCTGATAAGCAGGGTCGTGCCGGGCGGTGGCTACAATGGCTACAATGGCACCCGGTCCGGCCACGACAACAACAGCCGGAGTAGGCCTAGCCCCGAAGAAATACGAGCCGCCCGCGCTACCCTGGCCGATTACAAACTACAATCGCGCTGACGATTTTACTTCAGTGACGGCTATTGCGCCACAAGCCGGCGGCAATCAACCCGCCCGCAACGAGCGTGGCCCCTAGCATCAAGAAAATGGTCCTCTGTGCCTCTGCGGTGAGTTTTTCACTCTTCTTACCACGACCGACGGCAGTTACGCTATAACAACCCCTTGACTGCCCCGCCGTCTATCTGGATGGTGGCGCCGGTGATGTAGGAGGCTTTGTCCGAGGCGAGGAACACAGCCAGGTTGGCTACGTCCTCCGGCGAGCCGTAGCGGCCAAGTGGTATCTGGGCGGCGACGGCCTGTCGGGCTTGCTCCTCGGTTATGCCCTGGGCGGCGGCGCGGGCGCGGTCCAGTTGGCGCGTGCGGTCTGTTGCGGCACGGAAAGGCGCGATGTTGTTGACGGTGACGCCATATGGCGCTAGCTCTACCGACAACGTCTTAGCCATGCCTATTACTCCGGCCCTTATCGAGTTGGAGAGTATCAACCCCTCGATAGGCTGCTTGACCGACGTGGAGGCCATGTTGATTATCCGCCCCCTGCCGCTTGCCTTTAGATGGGGCAGCGCCTCTCTGATGAGCCGCACGGCGCTCAGTAGGGTAAGCTCGAACGCCCGCTCCCAGGCCGCGTCGTCCAGTGTGCTAAACTCGCCGGGAGGTGGACCGCCCGCGTTGTTCACCAGCACGTCAATGCGCCCGAACTGCTGCGCCGCAGCCGCCACCACCGAGGCTATATCTCCCTCTTTGCTCAAGTCAGCAGGCACAGCCAGCACCGCAACGCCGGTCGTGCCCCTTATTTCGGCTGCAACCTGTTCCAGCATGTCTCCGCGCCGCGCGCAGATGGCTACGCTGGCCCCTTCCCGCGCCAATCCAAGCGCAATCGCCTTCCCAAGCCCCTGGCTCGCAGCCGCCACCAGCGCCACCGCGCCCTTCAACCCCATGTCCATACCCCACCCCCTTTTTAATTATGAATTATGAATTACGATTGATGCATAACCCAGATTAATAGAAAAGCAGAAAGGCATCGAAGAGATGTGGTACAACGGAAGCAGCAAAACCCTTTAGACAAGGAGCTTCCGATGGACATGGACTTCGATA
>JBBSGN010000141.1:0-6763 GCA_038254085.1 Chloroflexia bacterium
CACGCAGCAGCCGCTCCAGCTCTCGGGAAACCGAGTCAAGCCGACTCTTCCACGAGTTTTTCCGAGCCACCGCTAATCGAGCCTGAACCCGCTCTTGCGTCTCCACCTCTGGCAACCGCCGAAGTACATCAAGGAACTCCTCCGCGTTGCTGGCCAGGTAGATGTACTTGGAAAGTTCCTCCTGCAGATCCGGCAGAGGAGTTGCAACTACTGGCTTACCAGTGGCTAGACACTCGTAAACCTTGGTTGGGAAGATCCCTTGGGTAAAGTCGTTTAGTCTGTAAGGAATCAAGAGCGCGTCCATCGACTCAAGGAGGGCTGGAAGCTCCGCTTGGGGCACCGGGGGAATGTATTCTACGTTAGGATGGCTAAACAATCGGTGCGGCTCGGGTGCGTACCCTATCAAGGAGATCCTAAACTCCGCATCTGCCACGCTCTCCATAAGTTCGAAATCGAACGTGTACGCTCCCATACCTCCAAAGAAGCAGACCCTCTGAACCAGAGCGCTCGGGTCTGTAGCCGAGTAAGCCTGGTTGAAAAGTTCGTAATCCACTCCCGGGGGGAGCTGGATCAAGTCCGGTCGCTTTTCGGCATGCTTCTGGCTCAAAAATAAGGAGTCAACAAACACCAGGTCTGCAGCGTCTAGCCACTCTTGCTCGGTCTGGAGTATATCTCTAGGCACTCCTGGTAGTTGCAGCTCCGCAAAGTTCGCTACACAGTCGTAGATGAGCGCTCTAGGCTCAAGCCTTCTAGCAACCTGCATAGCAGTATCAGTGGGTTGGTAACTCCAAACCACCGGATTCTGAATACCCATACTGGCTATTTCTCTTATGAGCCAAGGCACACATACCCGCTTATTCACCCACCTGAAAATACGAGGCCTGGGCGGAGCCACAATCGGCACGTACAAAGCGAGGTTTTGCGGCAACTCCGTCTTCACGCTTTCGCTCTCCGAACGTCTAGCCTTGCGCCAGAGTCTTCTGACAGCTCTCTTATAGTAGGACAGATTGAGGTAGTTGAAACCGAATCCCAGGCCCTCTACGAAGACCACTCGGTGGCCAGCCCTCGCGAAATGCGCGGCAAAGATTTGGTGCCGCTGCCATAGAAAGTCCCAGTGTATATTAGACAAGATAACCACAGAGTATTCCGTCAACTTTTAGAGTTCCTCCGCAGCACCATTTCCGCGGCCTGCAGCAACTCCTTGCGAGTCGCCGACCACAAAAGGGGCACTGCCAAGCTCGCCCACGCTAAGGGACCCAGCTGCGGGGCGAAGAGAGGCAGACCCCAGGCAAAGAACCATACCCCGACCCGAGCATACCTAGACCATTCAACATGGGTTAGGACCCAGATCTGGAGCAGGACGAAGGTCGGGAGAGCCACCACCTCGGCCCAGCCGTATCCAACGAAGCCTAGCCGAGGCACCAACAGCGCGGCCGCCCCAGCAAAGACGGCGACGTGCAGCAAAAGTAATGCTGTAGCCTGGCGGTTTCTTCGTAGCACTTGGAGGCCCGAAATATATAGGTTGCACGCTGCATAGCCAAGGTAGTGCAAGGCGATGAAGGGGTAGATATCTAGCACCGGAACCCAGGAGGGTCCCAGCAGTGGGGGGAGAGCGTAGTGGGCGACTAAGCCGGCTCCCGCCAGTAGGGGGCCCAGGACCATCAACTGGAGGGTCGTCCCTTCGATGACAGCATTCACCAGCCGTACCCGTTCCGCCTGCAAGCGCGCCAGGGCGGCTAACGAAACTCGGTAGGCTATATCCGTTATGTTGAAGCTAGATTGCTGCACTAGGCGGCTGGCCAGGGCCACATATCCCACCGCCTCGGCCCCCGCGTACCGGCCTACTATTAGAGGATTGACCAAGTCTCTTAGCTGCCCGGTCCAATTCGAGGCCGAGTATCCTAGACCATACCCGAGCATGGCCCGCGCTCGCACGGCTTCCCAGTGGAGCCGGGGCCTATAGTCCGACTTCCGGTAAAGTAGGCTCAGGGTAAGCAACTGTTGCGCCCACCATCCCGATACTGGAGCCCAGGGCCCGAGCCCCCCGTAGGCCAGAGGCAGGGCTACCGCGTAGGTGATCGTTTGTCCGGAGAGCTCGATCAGGGCGATCTTCTTATAGTTTAGGGCCCGCTCAAGGCGCACCAGAGGCACTAAACCGAGCATGTTCACGGGGAGCCCGATGAACAACACCGCTGCCACTAGACCGAAGCCTTCCAAGCGAACCCAACGCTCGATAAAGGGCAAAGCCAGGATGGCCAGTCCCGCTCCCACCACCCCCAACAGCAAGAGTAACGAGAAGGCTTGGTGATAGTCCTGCGGTCGCGGTTCCTCCTCGCTCCGGATTAGGTAAACCTCTATCCCCAATCGGCTAACATTGAACGTGTAGAAATAGATACCCAGAGCTGCGCTCCAGAGCCCGTAGTTCCCGGGGCCGATGGCCTGGGTGAGGAGGAGCGTTCCGCCAGCTCCTATAATCACGCCCAGCCCCTGGCGCACCATCAGATGAGTCCCGCCTTGCAACACCCTGTCTCGCAAGCTCAATACGACCCCTCGCGCTCGCCAGACGGAGGATATTCTGAGGCTCCAGTCTGTAGCAACTCCTTCACTTAGCTACCTTCGGCTGCGAAGGTAGGCTTTAGCGGGGGCACGGAGCCACTGCCTGCCGGCTGCCGCTCGGGAGACTAGAATCCGCAAACCGTGGACGAATCGCCTTGGGTGGTGGCGTAACAGTACCAGCGCGGTTCGCAAGGCCCGCCACCACTCGCGCTTCCGCACGTGGTTCGGCACCCGCGCGAAGCGTTGTTCCTCCCAAAGGATCCCCCAGATTTCAGTATCCTTAACCTCCTGAGTGGAGAGGTACCTAGCCAACCACTTCAAGAAGAATAGCCGTACTTGATGGTATCGTCCTGCCTTCGTTACTACGGAGAGGCAGGAATCTGAGTGTTGCCGGTAGAGATCCCAGCACTCGTCCGATACGAATACGGCTTCCTTCAAATATACCTTGGCTAAGAAGGCCTGATCCTCGTACAGGCTCAACACGCCCGCGAAGGACTCCTCAAAGCCACCCACGCGCTCCGCCACCTCGCGTCGAAACATAAGATCGGAAGGGCAGGGCGCCGTAGCCCTACCCAGGGGATAGAGCAGGGTGAGCAGCGCTGGCGGCTCGTAGAGGGCATCGCCCGGGATGCCCAGCTCTGGGACGAAGTCTCGTCCGGCATCCTCGGGGTTCCCCGTCCAGCTGCTCCAATACCGACTCAACCCGTAGACCAAGCCGGCCTCAGGGTGCGAGTCGAGGATGTCCACCTGGCAACCTAACTTGTGAGGTAGCCATACGTCGTCTGAGTCTAAGAGGGCAACGTACACGCCCCCAGCGTGGCTAAGGCCCAAGTTGCGCGAGGCGCTCATGCCGCGGTTCTGGTGGGCGCGGTGCTCTAGGTAGCGCACCTTCCCGGGATGCGCCTCGGCATACCACCTGGCGATGCCGGTGCTGCCATCGGTTGATCCGTCGTCCACCAGCAGGAGCTCCCAGTTTTGGTAGGTCTGTGCGAATACGCTCTCGATGGCTTCCTGGATGAACCTTTCAGCGTTCAAGAAGATGATAATGACGGAGACTAAAGAGTTGCTGCTCACCTTATCTCTTCTCCTCTGCCAGCTTCGCACCTTGCCTCCACGGCAGCTTTCATCGGGCATTGTGACAGAACCTGGCACTTATCGTCGCTTGCGCAGCCTATGAATTTTTATGATAGGAGACCCTGCACGTGCCTACAGCGTGCGTCATGAACATTGACCCTACTCCTAGGTTGAAGGGTATCCGTTTACAGCGTAGCTGATAATAGTACGCTCACGGCAGCTTTATAAGAAGATCATCGACGCCTCCCATCTTCTATTGGACCAATGATTGTGAGCACCGCTGTATTTAGCACCAGAGGTCCGACACTGTTCTTCTGTCAGATATTTTGGCTCTGCTGCTACACGCGTCGGATTGTACTCCAATTCGATTTGGGCCTCACAAGATCACGAAGCGCTGACAATGGGAGGCCCCCTAGAGGCTGTTATGAACTCGATCAGGAACGGCTTGGGAATGCGGAAAACGGGGAACCGCAGTGGATCGGTCTAACCGGAGAATCCGCATTCCAATGCGGTTTTCACCCAAGTTCATAACACGCTCTAGTGAAAATGCAAGCAGCACCTTAGCCTCTGCACTACTGCCAAGAGCTGTATTTGCTTATCTCGCCGTGTAAGCGATACTTGCCCTCCCGATTCCCGGACTAAAGAATCTCTGAATCGTCGCGAATCTTGGTATTCGCAAGGCCCAACTCGTCACCGGCTGCCCCTTGGCGCCATCGTTCATAACCAGTCCTCCTAACCCTTGGGCTGTCAGAGAGGGGCACCGGACGCTTGCGACCCCTCGCATGGTACCCTGGGCGGGGCTCGGCCTTCTCATCCCATACTTACTGAGAAGATCTGCGCAGAAAGATAACGCAAGTGGGGATAGGCTCAGGGCGGGTTAGGAGGCGCTGGGAAGCGCCCCGGCGCGGCCTTGTGCAGCGCGGACGCCAGCGCCAGCCCGACCGTCTTCGGCGAGTAGTGCTCTACCATGCGGTGCCGCGCCGCCTCTCCTAGCCGCGCGGCCAGAACCCGATCGTCGAGCAGCTGACCCAGCGCCAGCGCCAAGGCAATCGAGTCCTCCCGCGGCACGATGACGCCGCCGGCTCGCTCCCCGTCGGCAAGCAGGTCCTCTACCCCTGGCGCGTCGCTCGCCACGACCGGGCGGCCGCAGGCCATTGCCTCCAGCGGAGCGACCGCAAACCCCTCGTGCCGCGACGGGAACACAAAGACGTCAGAGGCGGCGAGCAGGCGGCGCACTAGCTCGCGGTCGAGGGTGTACTCGTCACGCCAGTGCACACCACGCAGGTCAGCCTCCTCGATGAGTCGCCGCAACCGTGCAGCCTCAGCGCCTCCGCCGCATAGCAGCAGCCGCAAATCCACACCTGGCCGCTGGGCGCAGACCAGCCGCCAGGCCTCGACGAGGATATCGAGCCCCTTGCGCTCGACATCCACCCGCCCGTACCAACAGGCGATCGGCGTGGCGGCTGGTAGGCCCAACGCAGACCGGGCCGCCGCGCGGTCCCCTGGTGCCCACTCGCGCACGTTGATCGGGTTGTGCACTATAGTAACGGCGCCGGGTGGTAACCGGTAGCGCTCGGCCACCGCCTCAGCCTCCTGCCGCGGTCCGACGAGGAGCCCGGCAGCGGCTGGCACAGTCCACCGGCGTATCCAACTTTCCACCCGAGTCTCAGGACGGTCACCTCCCTGGTAGGTGGCGAGCACGGGCAAGCTCAGCCATCTGCCGAGCAGCACGCACACGTCGAACCGGGCATACTCGTACTCCTGCACCAACACGGCCGCGCATCGCTCCTGGCGCAAAACGCGCGCGAGATTGCGAGGTGAGGTGGCAGTGTAGCTAATGGCGAGCAAGGCGGCGCGCCGTAGGCGGTGCGCCCACTGGCTGGACGTGCTCAAGTGCCTATCACCTGAGCGGTTTGCAAGGCCAGCAGCATAGCCATTGCCTGTTGCATCGGGCCTGAAGCCGATCCGCTTGAAGAATCGGCTCCCCGCCCGAGTTATTTGGCGCGCCGCCCGATGTGCACGCGGCGCGGGCAGCACCCACACCACCGTACCCGTCGGCACGTGAACGCGCCTGTGCGGCTGCAGGGCCTCGCGAGACCATACGATAAGCACCGTGCGGATGCCGACCCGATCTAGCGCCTCGACGTAGCCGAAGAGCCAAGTGCCACTCACCTCAGCGCAAAACGCGTCGAGTGATACCCCTATGGTGTCGAGGTAGTCCTCCAACACGCCGCCCCAGGGCAGTAGGGCGACCGTCGGGGTGATCCTGTCGCACCCCAGATGGAGGTCTCGATACCAGTAGAGCCCGGTCAACATCGGAGGTAAGCTACTCACACCGCCGGGCCGAGCGCAAGCTGATCAATTCAGGGGTGGTTTCCACACAACTCAGGTCTAACCCTTCACAAAAGCTATTCTGGACGTCTATAGGTATTCTCCCTCAGAGTTCAGTATAAGTCTGCTTGCTTCGAGCACGTTCTCGACGTGGTTGCGGGGCCCAGGAGGTGAGTGCTGCGGCCTACGTCGGAGCTCCTTTCTGTATTCAGTAGTCCACCAACTCTCTCCTGAGTCTACGCCACAAGGACCGACCTTTATCGTCTCAATATCCTCTCTACAAGTACTTCATGCACAACATACACTCTAACTCTACCCTGAGTACTCTAACGTGTCCCTTCAGGAGCGAACCTCTTGGTCACTTGCCGCCTTCGCAAGTGACTTCACAATCAATCCGCCCTGCCGCCGGCTTTCAGCCTGTCTTGTACGCTATACAGCATGTCTCGGATAGTTCGCTCTAGCGGTATCTTCGCCTCCCACTTCAACTCCCTGCGAGTCTTGCTTGCATCTGCTACCAAATATGGGATGTCCATCCCTCGCACTCTCGATGGCTCGATACTAAGCTCTACTTCTATCCCAGCTTCCCTACGCACCAGCTCAAAGAGTTCTTCAACCGAAATCCCATGCCCACTACCCATGTTATACACTTCTCCGCTATGGCCTCTCTGAAGCGCAAGTTGGTAGCCTCGCACTATGTCCCGTACGTCGCTAAAATCTCTAACAGAGGCCAGATTGCCTAGATAGATAATCGGCTCACGCTTCCCCGCCTTAATCTCCCCGAACTGCTGAATGAGAGTTGGTA
>JBBSGN010000142.1:0-6748 GCA_038254085.1 Chloroflexia bacterium
CCATAGCGGCAACCAGAGCGACAACGGCCAGCATCAGCAACGCCAGGCTAGCCAGCGTGCGGGCATTTTCTTTCCCACTCCTCCAACGGTTATCTGGGATTCGCTTGAGATTCATTTTGAACTCCTCTTTGTCGTGTTGGCTAACAAGTAGCCGGTTATTAACTCGGCATAATCCGAGAATCGCGTGTCATACATCGTCCTGGGCGTCAAGGTCTGGCAGGTATCGGAGTGGGCACTGCATCGCAGTGCGTGGTGTTGGTGTCAACCAGGTAGACGATCTTGGCTATCTGACCGCGTGTGGAGTTGTTCCCTGGCCGGAAGGTGCGGTCGTCATAGCCCGAAATCACACCATAACATACTGCCGTCTGGATCTCGGCGTAGAACGGCGCGTTGGGAGGTACGTCAGTAAAGGTCTGTGTTGTCGGGTTGATCAGGTCCCAACCAGCCCCGTTTACCACCATTTTGATCAGTTGACCCCGCGTTACGTTGGCGGACGGGTGGAAGCAAGGCACACCGCTGGGGCACGAAGCTGGGTCGTTGTAGCCGTTGACTATGTTGAACAACTTCGCCGTCTCGATGTATGCGAAGAAGGGTTGGGTTGCGGGCACGTCGGTGAAGCTAGGGGTTGAGGGCGGTGGGAAGAACGGTACGTTCAGCCCCAGCACGACGATCTTGGTCATCTGGCCGCGCGTGGTGTAGTTGTACGGCCTGTAGGTGTCATCGTTGTAGCCCGAAATCGAGCCTTTGCAGAAGAGGTATCTCACCCCAGGATAGAAGTAATCGTTGGCATGAACATCGGTGAAGTTGACCGGGCAGGTTGTGGGGCTTGGCTGTGGAACCAGTGTCGCCTCTACGGTCGGCGTCAATGTGGCCTGTGGCGGTGTGCCTGGGCTGGCGAGGCCCCACGCAAGCAGCACTCCGCTGTCTTCGGGTGCGTTGTCGCTAATTACTAATTGCCAGATACCTGTGATCGGCTGCCCCGTGAATGCGGACAGCGGGTTCTCAGGGTTGTATGTAGCGTTGCCTGGCGGGCAGGCGTCGCCTAACTGGTCGAGCGCCCCGTCCGACAGGTTGAAGCCTGTGTTGGAGCTGTTCCAGTCAATGCCACCGCATTGGTGGGTGAATAACGTTACACTGGTGCCCAACGGGCTGACCAGGACAACGCTAAGGTCTGCCGGTAAAGTGTGCGATATGGTCAATCCTATTACGTCAAGGTCCGATATCGTGCCTACAGCAGCAATCGTCAACGTCGAGGTGACGGTGCCGGGGTCCGGGATGTTCTTGGGCACATCGGTGCTGTAGTACGTATCGGCGGGACTGGCCGCGATAGAATAGAGCGATTGCCGGTTGGCCGACCGGCCCGTCGCGCTACCCGCAAGGGCAACGCTCGCGCCGAACGTCATGACAGCCAGCAGTAGCAGCGCCGGCAACAGGAGCCGCCGGCGGGCAGGTCTATCTGCTTTAGTTAACATGGACTTTCTCCCTCAATTGAGTTATGGGGCCGGGGATTGTGCCGCTAACAGGCGACTACGGCCCTGGATGCCCCTGTGGCGCGCGTCTATTCAACGCCGCCGGATAAATGCGCCGCAATATCTTTCTCTACGCTAACACCCCCTTTCATGAGAGAACTAAGCGCCCGTTACCAGGAATAAACTCGGTTATTAGCCCTATTGAGCATAGTCGGTGCGAAGTATGTTTATTTTGCGTAGTAGAGCCAACGATAATCCGGCGCTCAGAGCGAAACAAAGGTCCTCCTCGATAAGATTGCAGGCAGGCTCATAGAAAGGTAACGGGCGAGACCCGGAATGGTAAACACCGACATTCTTCTCCCCATCCTTTTCCGAGAAGGCTTGTAATCCAACATACGTTTTATCTGCCCAGTCGGATTAGCGCCGCTTCAGAAGGCGTGGGTTATAATAGGTCTATCAAGAGAGAGCTATGGAGACCTTAGCATGAACCCAATCCAAACACCCACAGGCGCACAGCCTTTCTATGCGCAGCTTTTCGATGCGGATTTTATGCGTAAGCTGGAGAGACTTTCCCTGATTAGCCGCAAACTGAAAGCGGGACGGATGAAGGGCGAGCGGCGCAGCCCCAAGCGCGGGCAGTCGGTCGAGTTCGCCGACTACCGAACATATTCGCACGGCGACGACCTGCGGCGCGTGGACTGGAACGCCTACGCCCGCATGGAGCGCCTTTTCATCAAGCTCTTCCAGGAGGAAGAGGACCTTACCGTCCACATCCTCCTCGATGCCAGCAAGTCAATGGACTGGGGCGACCCCAACGCCATCACTCTCACCGCCCCTATCGTGCCCACCGATGCCGAACCACAGGCCCTAACGCAAAACTCTCCAACACCCAACACCCAACACCCGACACCCGCGCAAAGCGACCAGAATAAGCTGACCTACGCCAGGCGCACAGCCGCCGCGCTGGGCTACATCGCCCTCTCCAACCTGGACAGACTGAGCGTGACCGCCTTCAGCAAGTCCGGGCTGCAACGCTTCTCGGCGGTGCGGGGCAAAGGGCACGCGGTCTCCCTGCTGCGCTTCATCGCGGGCGTGCGGGCCGAAGGCGAGACCGACCTGGACGGTATGCTGCGGCAATATGCGGCCCAGGCCAAGTACCCCGGCCTCCTCTTCGTCCTCAGCGACTGCCTGGTGGAAGGGGGCGGCATAGAGGGGCTGTCGGCGTTGCAGTCCGCCGGGCACGAGATAAACCTTATGCACATCCTCGCCCCCGCCGAGGTTCACCCCGAACTGGCCCTGATTGGCGACCTGCGCCTGAAGGACATCGAGACGGGAGCCACCCAGGAAGTGACCATAGACGGCGGCATCCTCGACCTGTACAGAGAAAAGTACGAGGCGTGGCAGGGCAGCATCGAGCAGTTTTGCCGCCGCCGAGGCATCAACTACGTCCAGGTCACCACCGACCAGCCGTTCGAGGATTTGGTGCTGCATTATCTGCGGAGGAGGGGCATCGTTTCGTGATGGGTGATGGGGATTAGATTTTCAGTGGTATCACCTGTCATGTACCATCACCCATCACCCGATTGTGGTAGAATAGGCGACAGTGGACGCCTCTAACACTCCCCGCCGGGGCCGCATTTACGCCTTCGCCAACCAGAAGGGCGGGGTGGGTAAGACCACCACTGCCGTCAACTTGGCAGCCTACCTGGCCCACATGGGGCGTAGCGTTTTGCTGGTGGACGCCGATTCGCAGGCCAACGCCACGTCCAGCCTGGGCCTTGACAAGCAGAGCGAAGAAGCGTCCCTGTATGACGTGTTGTTGGGCGAGGCGGACGCGACGGAGGCGGTCGTGCCCGTTGGCCGCCCGGCCTTCAACGGCTGCCTGGATATACTTCCGTCGTCGGTGGAGCTTGCGGGGGCCGAGGTCGAGCTTGCCGCCGAGCAGCAGGGCGAGCGCGAGTACCGCCTCAAGCGCGCTCTCGATCCTCTGCGGGACAGATATGACTACATACTTGTGGACTGCCCGCCGTCGCTCGGCCTGCTCACCCTCAACGTCCTAACCGCCGCCGACGGGGTGATTATTCCTTTGCAATGTGAGTACCTTGCGCTGGAAGGGCTGATGCAACTGACCAACACCATTTCGCTGGTGTTGGGGGGCCTCAACCCCAATCTGCGTATAGCAGGCATAGCCATGACCATGTATGATAGCCGCACCAACCTGTCGGCCCAGGTAGTGCAGGAAGTGAAGAGCCACTTCCCCAAAGAGGTGTTCGACACTCTCATACCGCGCAGTGTGCGCCTGAGCGAGGCCCCCAGCTACGGCCTCACCATACTGGAATACGACCCCAATTCGCGTGGCGCACTCGCCTACGCCGCGCTGGCCGAAGAGGTGGAACAATTATGAGTTTTGAGTTCTGAGTTTTGAGTTTTGAATTACTTACTTCTAATTTAGAACTCAAAACTCAAAACTCCCGAAGGGGAAAGGGTATGCCAAAGCCTAAAGGTGGGTTGGGTCGGGGGCTGGGTGCGCTCATACCGCAGGGCCTACCGAGGCAAGAGGACGCACAACAGCACGTAGCAACAACGGCTCCCCAAGCGCAGATGGCCGAGGAGCAGACCGTAGCTGTCGCCCCAACGTCGTTCGGTATATTAGAGGTGCCAACCGAAAACATCTCACCCAACCCGCACCAACCCAGGCAGGCCATACGACCGGCTGAGTTAGACGAACTTGCCGCCTCGATACGCGAACATGGGGTGCTGCAACCGCTGGTCGTTACCCGCGCCGGTGAGGGCAGGTATAGCCTGATCGCGGGCGAGCGTCGCTGGCGAGCCTCTATACTGGCTGGGCTGTCGGCAGTGCCGGTGCTGGTGAAAGAGGCGTCATCGCGCGAGATGCTGGAACTGGCCCTGGTCGAGAACCTGCAACGCGCCGACCTCAACCCGTTAGAGGAGGCCGCCGCTTACAGGTCGCTGGTGGAAGAGTTCGGCCTGAAGCAGGATGAAGTAGCGACCAGGGTAGGCAAGAGCCGCCAGGCCGTAACCAACTCCCTACGCCTCCTGAGACTGCCCCAGGCCGTGCAGGAGTCGCTATCGCTCGGCCTCATCCAGGAGGGCCACGCCCGCGCCATATTGCAGGTGCCGACCGAGGAAGGCCAGCTAAGGTTGCTTGAGCGCACGGTGGCCGAGGGCCTCAACGTGCGCCAGGTAGAAGCACTCGCTCGCCAACTTGCTGAAACCGGGCGTGGGCAGGTTGAAGAGCAGCCCACCAGTGAGCAACAGCCCCTCTATAGCGAAGTGCGCGACCTGGAAGAGAGCTTCCGCAACGCCCTCGGCACAAGGGTGCAGCTATCGCGCAGCAGCAGGGGTGGCAAGCTGGTCATTTACTTCTACTCCAATGAAGAGCTAGACCGCATCTATGGCACGATAGTGGGAGAAGAGGAATAATCTCCCTGCCTCGTCCTCTGCGCCCTCTGCGTCTCTGCGGTGAGCTTATCACTCTCCTTACCCTAACTCTGCGCGGTTAATCACGCGAGTCAATTTGACAGAAACCCCCGCTCTAAGATATAATCTATCTTTGGCTGCGCTTTTTGGTGCGCGCAACGATTGTGCCTGTGCGTGGCCTTCGCGGTCACACTTTTTGCATCGTATGGACAGTGTTAGCTGCCCGTCACCCTGAACACAACTGACGACTCGCGGCCTATCCCCCTAGAGGAGCACACCTTTGCGACAGAACATTTATGCCTGGTTAGTCGGCATTCTCCTGCTCGCCCTGCTGGCGGGCTATGTTGACCTATCGAGCTTTATAGGCGTAGGCGATTTCAAGCGGGACGTGAGGCCACGACTCGGCCTAGACCTGCAAGGCGGCCTGCAATTGGTACTGAAGGCCGAGCCGCGTGGCAACGCCCAGACTATAACGGCGGACCAGCTTGAGGCCGCACGCAACATCATTGAAGAGCGAGCCAACGGCACTGGGGCTAATGAGCCTGTGGTGCAGACCGCAGGCAGCGACCGCATCCTGGTTGAATTGCCCGGCATCGAAAACCTGGAAGACGCCACCAATATTATCAAGGAGACCGCCTTCCTCGAGTACATAGATGGCGGCGACAGCCCTCCCGCTATCGGTTCGCTTGTCACTACCACCGAAGGTGGGCCGCGCCCTGAGCAGTTGCGCCAACTGACCGGCGCTACTACGCCCACCGCCGCCCCTACGGCAGTCAGCAGCACCCCCGGTGCGAACGCCACGCAGGTTGTAACCGCGACTGGCACGACCACCGGCACCCTAGGGACTACAGGCACCACCGCGCAGACAACGCCGGAGGCAGCCCCGACCGCACCCGCCAAAGTATGGACAACTATAGTAACAGGCGAGGAAATAGACGGTAGTAAGGTAGCCGTGACTTTTGACCAGGCAAACCGCCCGCAAGTGTCATTCACCCTCAAAGGGTCTGGGCCTGATAAACTGGCAAAGTTCACGTCAGCCAACATAGGCAAGTACATGCCTATCGTACTGGACAAAAAGGTAATCAGCGCGCCCATAATCAGAGGCGCTATTACCGGCGGTAGCGGCGTGATTGAAGACATGAGCCTAAAGGACGCGCAGACCCTCGCAACGCAGCTAAAATACGGCGCGCTGCCCGTGAGCCTCACCTTGCTGGAGTCGCGTAAGATTTCGGCCACGCTTGGCCAGGAAGCCATTGACAAGAGCATCGTGGCGGGCATCGTGGGGCTTGGGCTGGTAGTGCTGTTCATGCTCATCTACTACCGCCTTCCGGGCGCACTGGCCGATGTGGCCCTCCTTATTTACGCGCTCGTCACTTATGCCGTCTTCAAGCTGGTGCCGGTCACGCTCACCCTGGCCGGTATCGCGGGCTTCATCCTCTCGATAGGCATGGCGGTTGACGCTAACGTGCTTATATTCTCGCGCCTCAAAGAAGAGTTGCGCTCGGGCAAGACGCTCGGCGCGGCAGTGGAGGCAGGCTTCGACCACGCCTGGCCCTCTATCCGCGACTCGAACATCTCCACCCTTATCACCTGCGGCATACTCTTCTGGTTTGGCTCGACCTTCGGCGGGGCCTCTATCATCAAAGGCTTCGCTCTCACCCTGGCCATAGGCGTAATCATATCGCTCTTCAGTGCAATCACCGTGACGCGCACCTTCCTACGTACCGTCGTGAACACGCCTCTCGCCAAGAGCAGGTGGGCCTTCGACCTAGATGCAGAGAAACCGTCGGCGGCTACAACGCCTGTAACAGAACCTTAGACAAGTGACGGGTAGTCGG
>JBBSGN010000143.1:0-6726 GCA_038254085.1 Chloroflexia bacterium
ATGAGTCAATTGCCGAAAGCCGCCGACCGACACGTTCCAGCCGTCCTGTTAGTTCGCCCCAAGTCAGCATCACATCTATATCTACAGACAACACTCGGCCGCCAAAGCGAACCAGCAGGTCATCTGTGAGCCAAGCTTGGAGGGTATCCTTACGCGGCGAGTTGGGCAACTTCTCAATACCCTTGCGTAACTCCCCTATCGTGATAACGCTAAGGTAGACACTGTTCGGATCCAGGGTGTCAATCCACTGGATAACCTGCAGGCTTGGTTGCTTGGCAACAAGCTCCGAGATGACGTTGGTATCAAGAAGATATTTCACAAGGCAATGCTGTCACGTGCGGGACCGGGATCGCGCGTCAGCTCGAGTTCAGCACCAACGAGCGGGGACTCTTGGAAGAACTCGGACAGTCTTTTGCGGCCAAGAAGCATCTTCCGGTACTCTGTAAACGACAGAACAACAGCGGTCTCAACACCGCGCCGGGTGATAACCTGAGGTCCCTCCTTCAAGGCTTCCTCAACGACCTTGCTAAACCTGTTCTTAGCCTCCTGAAGCTGCCAACTGCGTACCATATATGCCTCCTTTTGCGAGCTATCTAGTCTGTCTAGCTTATAACACAGGAATAGAGGATTGTCAAGAAAGTTAGCCTGTTTCAATGGAAGTGGCAGAAGTCAGTACACGACTGGCGCTGGTGGTATTCATCGGTTATCCTTACGCAGAACTAAACCATCTCGATAAGGAATATTGATGAATTGTCCTCACTGTCAGTCGACCACAACTACCCACCTATCCGGGAAAACCTCCCTCGGTTATCCGGTTTTCCGTTGCAGATGCTGCCACCGCGTCTTCAACGAGAGAACTGCTACTCCTTACAATTACCTCGCGTTCCCAACTGACATTGTCCTGTTGGTTGTTTTGTGGCGTCTCCGATACAAGCTGAGCCTACGAGATCTGGCCGAGATGTTCTTGGTGCGCGGGTTTGAGTTTACACACGAAGCTGTCCGCGATTGGGAAGAGCGCTTTGCGCCGCTGATCAGCGAGCAGTTGCGCGCCAGGCGTAGAGGAAAAGCTGGTCGTTCGTGGTATACAGATGAAACCTACCTGCGTGGCAGCGGCAAGTGGTGCTACCTCTACAGGGCAATCGATCGAGATGGCAACCTGGTTGATTCAATGCTCTCGGAGCACAGGGATATGGTCTCCGCCAAGCGCTTCTTCACTGGGGCCAAAGACGTTGTAGGACATAAGCCGTCGAGGGTGACCACCGACGGACATGACTCTTACCCGCGTGCAATCCGCAAGGTATTGGGACACAAAATCGAACATCGGACGAACCGCTATTTGAACAATCGGATCGAACAAGATCATCGAGGCATCAAACAGCGCTACTATTCAAGGAATATCTATGAGGTCTAGAGGGTTCGGGAACTTCAATTCGGCCTCATGCTTTTGCCAAGCCTATAAGGAAATCTAATGCGATCGAGGCGAGACTACTTTCGCTACCGAAACAAGCCAAAAGAGAAGGTGACTTTGCCGGAACAGCGTCGGATGTTCCGGCAGAGATTTGGAGCCCTGCAATACCTGATGAGGGCCGCCTAACGACACGCAGTTGCTGCGGTTTAGCCATCGTTAGGACGCTCGAAGCTTCACAATAGAGATTGCGACTTCTCAGTTCTGACGCTTCCTACTGCCAATGCACACGATTAACGTCCCAGTTTGATCGCTCATCAATCAGTGTCCGCATTACGGCCCAGCCAGTGCAGAGCCTCGGCTGAAGTTGCAACGCCAAGGCCGTAGGCCAGGTGACCGACGAAGCCACGAATATGAGTCGCCAGAGGATAGGCACTGTTTGGCGCGCTCAGGCCAAGCGCCGGGGTCAGTCCCTCATCTACGATAGCCCACATCGAAATGCCGGCGAGCAGCCAGGCGGGGAGCGGGTGCAGGTCGGTGGACTTGCGCAGCAACGTATACACCGGTCCCCAGCTCACGCCGATCCCGTAATGAAAGAACATACCGGCCTTCTTTATCTGTTCGTCGTTCAATTGAATGCCAATCAGGCGGGCCACCTTGCGGGCTGCGATCTCATATGGAGGGCCGGGGCGCACAGCGTCTTCTCGCTTGCGATCCTCTTCCGACTCCCACTCGTACAGCAAGGTCGTCACTGGCTCCATCACCCTGGTGCCTACGTACCCGCTGATGAGGCCAATGCCAATCTCGGCAACTACCTGGCGCGATTTCATGCATACCTCCAATTACAGCGGGCCATAGTTCAGACGACCCTCGGGCCGGAGGATCTTGCCCACCGTTGCTGGCCGACTACTTCAGCCTGCACGACTTACCGCTTGCTCTGCATCTTCCCGGCGCAGCAGCCCGAGTAACTCTCCATCGGACGTGGTTACCAGAATAGTGCTTCTCTTTCTCATGTATTCCAGGGCATCTTCGGGCAGCAAGTCCGGTCGGATCGTGGGCGGACCTGGCTGCATTACATCCTCTACCCTGGTCTTGACCTCGGCCAGGGAGTCACCTTGCAATGCTTCACCTGACAGGAGCCCCAGCACAATTCGCTCGTTGTTCACCACGACACATAGATCCCAGTCAGTCTGCTCGACGCTCTTCTTTATATCGCCAATCTGATCTGTAAGAGAGCAAGTGGGCACATCTCGCCGAAGGAGGGTGCTGGCACGAGGTGCACTCGCTAACTCGCCTTCCATTGGCAGCCTGGCAGCGGACCAGTCAGCTTTGCCGGCGGTATACCGGAAAACCTGGACAAATCCGAGGGTTTCAAGCCGCCACGCGGCTCGTGCGCTCATGTCTCACTGGTAGTCGTGGCAATACGTGATAACCGGGCGATCCTTTTGAAGTTGAGAGACAGTCTCCCTTCCGAGCACCCTGAGGGGGATATTAATGGCACCCTTGATATGCTCTTGTTCGTACTCGGCCTGAGAGAGGACTTCCACAAGCTGTGCTCTCCCTTCGGCCATCCGGCGCACGTCGTTTCTATGAAGATCGGTTGGCATATTATCATCCCTCCTGGCCAGAACTCGTAGCCAAACGAGTCAAGATGACAGCAGGCACAGTAGGGAGGTCGAGGACACGACCGGGAAGCCGGCACCTCGAAACTTCTCGCTTACCTGGAAGTCCGTAACGGTCTCTGATCTGTGGCACACATCTTTGGGACGCACGCCAAGCGAACTCATAGCATTCAGGGAGCAACAGCCCTTCCCTGCCCGGTACGCCAGCTCAAGTACCAGCCAAGCAAGGCACCGTATACAAGGTGTGTAATGAAAAAGAGAATCATGTTCATCTTGGCCGCCATGGTCGGATCAAGCAGGTTCAAAACGCCCAGGTATCCGACGAGCCAGATGATTGCCCCATAGATCATGCCCCATATCCACAAGGGCAGTGCAGTGGGCAAATAGGGCGCGATCAAGGCGAATATTAGCCCGAACATCATCGTGGTCGCCATATGGATGAGTAACCCTATGATGATCGTACCTGCATCCTGGCTGGGGTTGTCGGTGAGCGGTCTGAATGCGTATCCAATCAGCACCAGAGGCCAAAATAAACCCATACCCATAATCAGGGTACCCATCATTCCGACGATGCCCTGTGTTATGCCTGCTACCAACCCTCCGATCAGGCCGTTGAGCCAGCCATAATTTGACCTTGGTGTCGTGCTTATATAAGTTGACATCGGTGTAGCCTCCTTTTAGCCGTGTGCTTGTCTTGCCTGCTGACTGGTTACCACGGCGTTTCTACCAGTCGGGCCAAATAACCCCGTCCGTCCTAACCGCAACCATGTCGGGGAGGCGAATAAGATCCATTTCAAAACTCTCTACTATCTGTCACGCTGTAGTATTTGACCGGCCACCTCCGTCAAATCCGTGCCGACAATATCGGGCCGGTCAAAGAGAGGGTCGAGCACCTTACTGTGGCGGCCTACAAAAGCAGCTGAGCACCCTGCGTGTAACAGTATAGACCGGCATAGAGAGAGGACGATGTACGGAAGCTTACACGATCGGCAAGGTTTGGGCGCTGAGTATGAGTTTTGGCTATCGATCTGCTGGTCTCCTGGTCTGGCAGCAATACAGGCTGCCATCCCTTTAGGTCAAGCAACGTTTCGTTGACGTCGAAGACGCAGACTCGTAACATCTTACCTGGCTCTCAACAAGTGGTGTCAACCTCCTGTAGTGTGCGGAATCGCGTACAGGCTCGAAAACTGCTCTTGAACCGGCGGTGTTCCTGCTTAGGATAGCCGCACGGCATAACTCGTGCAGGTCCTTGCCTCATGCTTTACCATGTATTTGCTCAACTCGTCTCATTGCTTTTCGACCTTTTCACCACAAGTCGTCGCAGCGATCAGCACAAGGATCTTGAAATCCTGTTGTTGCACCAAATGGAGCGAAGCGCAATCTTGCGTATTCTTCAACGCCATCATCCTACCGCCCCACGCATCTCGCGTTGGGAGAAACTTGGTCTGGCGGTTCTTGCTGCTAAGTTCGCTGGCTTCGGTCGTGGTGCCAAAACCAAATTGAACCAGGTGCTACTGCTGTTCAAGCCAGATACCGTGCTCCGGTGGCACAGGGAGCTGGTTCGCCGTAAATGGACCTTTGACAACCGACCAACAAGCGGTAGCCCACCCACTTGCCCTGAACTTCAAGCGCTACTACTGCGCCTTGCCCATGAGAATCCAACCTGGGGCTACAGCAAATTGCACGGTGAGTTGCTCAAGCTGGGCTATGACATCGGGCGTTCTACGGTTAGGGACATACTCAAACGCCAACACATACCACCTGCACCGCAGCGGGCAAAGAACGGGGGTAGATGGAGCACCTTGCTGAGCCACTATGGTCAACAAATTCTGGCGTGTGACTTCTTCACCGTAGAAACTGCCTGTCTCAAAACACTCTATGCTCTGTTCTTCATCGGCACGCCCGTAAAGGGTGCTATTCGCAGTAGGGTAAGACCCTCTCTCCTGTGGGAAAGGAGTGTGTTCAGCGTCTTAGCTGGTAATCGAAAGATAGCCGGTGACATTAGTACGACGTCAGAAAGGAAAATGATAGCTCCATCAAGCTAGAGTGTTTCCAAGAACAATCTCGACATGGTGAAGGCTACACTGCTTCAATCCCAGAACCAAACGGGGCAAGAAGAACCGGGCGGGAATGATGGTGATACCCGCTTTTCCCTGAACATCACTGATTTCGATTTCGATGAGCAGTGTTGTTCCCACTCAGGGAACGTGGCTCAAGTAATGAGCAAAAGGTTCGAACAGGACACCTAAATCGAGAACATCTGCAGTAGCGTCTAAACGGGGATTACCCGTGTCTGAATGCCTCTACATTCAAAGAAATCAAAGAGGCTATGGCTTACCTTACAGAGCCTGAAAATCAGACCAGGTAACGGAACTCCCATAGTAGTCGGTGAGCATGACGATAACACCACTAAGGTATGAAACAAGGACAATGCAAAAAGGGCTCACCCAAGGAGCACGGGAAAGCCGTGTAAGCCGTGTACAAGGCGAAGGGGAGTAGGTTTCCAATTGCAAGGACAAGAGGTAAGAGGAGCACATAGTGCAACAACCGAACACTCTTCTTGCAATACTTAGCAAGATGCGAGGCACCAAGATATAAAGAGAAGAAGCTAAGGGAAACTGGAGAGCCGGATACGCTAAAAGGTGTAAGTCCGGTTCGGAGGGGACTGCGACACGAGGTCGCTTACGTAGCTGTTATGCCTGAGTAACATCAGGACATAACCCAGTGTTCGGCCACTGGTATCCTACCAGGACGTGCAGCTTGAGTAATTAGGCGGTGCGATAGCTCCTGGGACAATGCAGCCTCGTCTGTATGACGGCAATGAAACCGTGAGGGGACATTGCGACTACCAACGTCAAGGTGGTCGGGAACTAGGATCCGAATGACATGGTGAACACATGTGAACTGTCGATAAACGTCGTGAGAACCAACAAGCCAAAGACGCTGATAGGCTTGAGCCAAAAGGCATGTGGTTAGGATAGGGAGTTCCCCCTTCTCCTATCGCAGACGCAATACCACCGGCGGACAGACAGCACCTAACTCATTCATTGGTACGTAAGCGCAACGTGGTAAGCCTGTAACTCTCCCAAAGGGAGGATACTCCCGCAAGGGAAAGGGAGCCGTAAGGCAAACCGAAGGGGTTGCAGGTATGGGAGGATGGAAAAAGCGAAAGCGGTCCTGTAATGGGGCAGATAGAGGTTGAGATTGAGAGGAAGTTGCACCAATCAACAACATCCCAACAACATCACCTCACGCGAAAGCGGGCTAACTTCCATCTGGTCTTTCGTTACGAGAGAGCTTGAAGAACCGCCTGAGGAGGCAAGGCAAATGACGACAGAGTTGCAACAAGAACAACCTGTTGGTGCAGCTTCCCACGAAGGGGTAGACTGGCACGGCCAAGCATGGCATGCCATTGATTGGCAAACAGCCCACCGCGAAGTGCGACGGCTTCAAGGGCGTATCGTAAAGGCAACACAGGAAGGCAGATGGGGCAAGGTGCAAGCCTTGCAACATTTGCTAACCCACTCTTTTAGTGGCAAAGCCATAGCTGTCAAGAGAGTGACCGAAAACCAGGGCAAACGGACACCGGGGATAGACGGAGAAATCTGGAATAC
The DNA here is from genome assembly GCA_038254085.1 of Chloroflexia bacterium. GTDB lineage: Bacteria > Chloroflexota > Chloroflexia > QHBQ01 > JADMIH01 > JADMIH01. The sequence continues at coordinate 6,642 of JBBSGN010000143.1, forward strand.
CCCACAGAAGAAAGCAACGGCCATAAGGGTGCTGCAACGACGAGGCTATCAACCTCAGCCGCTACGCCGCATCTACATCCCAAAA
>JBBSGN010000144.1:0-6708 GCA_038254085.1 Chloroflexia bacterium
CATGCGTCACACCCTCCGGCGTGAACACGGTGGCGGGCGTGTCCCGATGATACCCACCCATCACGGTGGCCTGCGTGCCCACTATCTCGGTGCGTACATCGTAGCCGTACAGCACGCCGCGCACCGCGTCCACGTGACCCAGAGTGCCATTGGCGAAGCGCAGGGTGACGGCCGCAATATCGGGTTCGCCCGCAGAGGTGAAGTCGGTATCCGGTCCAACCGAAGAAACAGCCGTCACCTCGGTTATGTCCGAGCCAACCAGCCAGCGCAGGGCGTCGAAATCATGTACGCAGGTGTCCCTGAAGATGCCGCCCGACCCGGCCATGATAGTAGGGGGCGGTGGCTGGGGGTCGCGCGTGTGCGAGTGGACGAACACCACCCGCCCCAACTCCCCCTCTTCGACTAACTGCCGCGAATGAACATGGGCCGCATCGTAGCGTCTCTGGAAGCCGATTTGCAGAGGCACACCCGTCCCCTTCACCACTTGCAGCGCGCGGTCTGTATCGGCGAGGTCTCTATCAATCGGCTTCTCGCAGAAGATGGCCTTACCCGCCTGCGCGGCGGCTATAATCAGCTTTGCATGAGTGTCGTTTGGGCTGGCTATCACCACGCCATCTATACTGGAGTCGTTTATCAGTTCTAGGGGGTCGGTAGTCCAGCGCGGGCAGCCGAGGCGCAAGGCCGTCGCCTCGGCCACGGTGGCGTTGACCTCAGCGATGCCTGCCAGACGGGCCTGCGGTATATCGTGGGCCAGCGTTTCAGCATGGACCTGCCCGATCCGGCCCGCACCGATCAGCCCGACGTTCATGGGGGTGTGCATATTTTCCTCCAAGAGCATGGTTGATGCTTCAATCATACTCCTTTATAGACTATATGACAATTCTCCCTTGCCAGACTACTGAGCGGAGCGAAGAACGACAGATTCCATCTTGGTTTGCCCTCACTTTACTTGGCACTTTTTTCATACATGAGCCGTACGTTTTACGGGTCTACGAGTCCATCACCCAATCAACTTTATTACAGCGAGCGCGTCGGGGCCGAGGATGTCACGGACGCCGGCTTCTAGGTCGGGGGTGTAGCGGACTCCGTGTGGGAATTGAGCGGTGGTGACATCGCCTGTCTGGGGGCTATAGGGGATGCGCAAGGTTACGCTGTCGGGGCCGGGGTGCGTCTTGAGCAGCTTATTGAGAGCGATCATAGCGTCAATGGCCGCATGGTCATCGCCCGCCGAGGGCAGGGTGACAATCAGCTTATAGGTAGGCGATGCGGGTGGCTGGGCGGTTAGCGGCACTGAGTCAACTAAATGTTGGCTGCCCATAGAACCCACGCGAGCGCTGCCTATCGAGGCGGGTGCAGCAGCCACATCAGGCTCGGGCGCAGGTTCTGGGGGGCTGGTTCGCGGGGCGTTCCTGGCGGGTGCCCGTTGATAATGTGCGGCGGGTGCTTTTATGACTACTTCCAGCGCCTCTTCCTCGCCTGCGGTGCGGTAAGCAGCCAGATGCTCACATAGCAGATAGACCGCGCCATCCGGGTGTTTGCTAGCCCGCCCCGTCACGATTACCAGATTGTTCTCGACCCATAGATCGTGGTGCCGTTTGTAATTTGGCGGGAAGGCCACCAGTTCGATCTCCCCGTCCAGGTCCTCTACCCGCGCGATAGCCAGGGGGGTCGGGCCTTGCCTATTTTGCCCGTTGAGGTGGCCGTCTGTGCGCCCAATCTCGTGCCCGGTCTCGTATTGCGGGTCGTTCAAGAGCCTCACCGAGCAAAGCAGCCCGACCAGATATACACTCTGTCCGACCTCGGCGGCATGAGCCTGAACGCTAGTCATCAGCCGCGTCCGCAGGCCACCCGTTTTGTCGAGCGCCTGGCGCAGACTATCCATTTCCGTGGCTGGGGTGAACCCTATGCCCAGGTTTTGCTCCTCCCAGGAGCGGCGGACATGGCGCTCGCGCGGGGATAGCGGCGTGTCCTCGTCAGGCTGCGGGAGCGGTTTCGGATCGGAGCCTTGCTGCGAAGTGGAGAAAAGATTGCGCGAGCTGACATCAAGGTGCGAGCTAACGGCCCATTCCATCAGGGCGGGCAGCGCGTCCAAAAGGGCGGCCCTGCCTCGCTCGTGCCTGGCGAAATGATCGCAGCCGCCCGCCTGCACCAGCGTCTCCAACTGGGTCTGCGAGAGGCCCGCGTCAACAACCGCCGACGCCACTTCGTGCAGGGCAGCAAAGCCCTGCCTGGGACGAAGCCGGATAAACTTCTCGGCCTCATCTTTGCCCCAGCCGGGGAGGAGCGCCAGCCCCCACAGTATGGCCCAACCGGCGCCATCTCTAGCCAGAGAAAGGCCAGCGTGGCTGTGGTTCATGTCGGGCGGCAGCAGACGGACGCCGAGGCGGCGAGCCTCTTCGGCTATGGGGCGGACCTGGGCAGGCCCGGCGCGATTCCAGGCAGATGATATAGCCCCAGCGAGGAGCGCCGCCGGGTGTCCGGCCTTGAGCGCCGCCGACCAGAGGGCTATTCGCGCCCAGGACGCAGCGGCGTAGCGCGATACGAGGCCGGGCGCGGCGAGCGCCAGCGTGTCCCATAGCGCGTCCGCCTCCTTCTGTTCCAGGCCGGAAGCCAGGCATCCCGACATGAAGCGGGCGCGGGCTTCCTCAGCGCCTTCTACCTGGGGATTGAGCATGGCGAGGCGAAGTGCGGAGGCGTCGCCCGGTGACAAGCCGGCAGACGTCTCGATTATGGACGCGAACTGGTCCTTGTAGAGGATCGCCCCGTCGGTTCCCTCGGTTCGGAGATTGGAGGCGAGGGATTGAGGATCGGGGTTTAGGGAGCGGGCCACCAGCGCGGTTGCGCTTTCTGCGGTAATCTCGCCCTTCCAGCCTTTGAGCGGCTTGCTCGATAGGTACGGAAGGGCGGTAAGTTCGGCCTTCTTGATGACGGTGGCTAGCTCGTCGGTGATTGGCGGGTACGCAGAGAGATCAGTTTCGGCTGGGTTGAAGGTTGGGGATGGATAATGGGCAGCGAGGGATAGGGCAGCGTCGAGCGCCGACAGGGCCGAAGTGGAACGTAGGGACAGGGCCGGGTAGTCGAGGTTGCACAGTGTCTCTTCAGGCCAGGGAACCCAACCGGCGGGGCCTTCTCGCTGGTAAGAAAGGAGGGGCGCACCGGAGGAAAGAGTGAGGTCTCCGTATAGTTGTCGGGGGGCTACGAGCAGCGTATCGAAGTCGGGCATGAAGGCGATAGGCGCGCCCCGCAGAGATGCGGCAATTGTCGTGGGTGTTGGGTGTTGGGTGTCGGGTGCGGGCCATCCTTGCTTTGAAGCGGCTTCCAACAGTTCTTTTAGAGGTTCGCCCGCAATGCCGAGGATGCTTGCGGCGGCCTGGACGGCCTGTATAGGAGTGACGCCAGCCACACAGGCAGCATAGGCCACTCGCCCCGGGCCATATTCGCTAATCAGGGCAGAGACAAGGGCATCGCGGCGCGTGGCGGGCACCTCTACGCCGGGTAAAGGAGGCTTGTGGGTAGGACAATCAAGCCAGGACGGTCGAGCGTAAGGCATCGGGTTGATAGGAGACAGCCCCAGGGCGTAAGCGAGCAGGGAGCCATCGGCCATACCGAGCGGCGCGCCCAATGGTATCTGGTCGGTCCCTGTGCTAGTCTCTTTAGAGATATGGGCCAGGGCCAGCCACGCACCTTCGTCTCCGTTCCGATCTACCACGCCGATCTCAGCATCGAGCCGTGCCTGCGCATCCTCCGGCAATTCATCCACGCCAAGCAGTGACGCCAAGCGCCGCGAGGCCAATTGCCCCAGCGCCGAAACTTCACCACCCGAAGAGCGCGCAACACCGACCCCTAACCCCCAATCCCCGATCCCCACCCCGCCGCATGTCTCAACCACCCGCGCCACGTTCTCAACCGACGAGGGCCACTGCTCGAAGAGCGCAGCCGCCTCTTCGGGAGGGCGCAGGTAGTAGGGGCCAGGGCGGTCGGGCGCGGTCGAGGATGTAGGGGTGCTGGCCCAACCGGCGCGCTCGCGGGCCAGCCTCAGCGCCTCATAGGCGGGCGCGTCCTCGGCATGGAGGTAGCGAGCGGTGGGCATGGCGAGCAGAGGCAGGCCCATGCCCTTAGCAGCCGCCGCCACCTGCTCGGCAAGGGCGTTGTCGCCCGGACGGCCCGAATGCGGTAAGCCCGCGAAGGCGGTTTCAGCGAAAGAGTTGCCAATCAGGCTCCCCCACTCCGCCAGCATCTTGCCGTTTGCACTTACAAAGGGGGAGAGCGCGCCCGCCTCATCACCACCCAGCAGCACCAGTAACAGACCGCCCGAATGTGCGGCCAGCGTCTTCCATTCGATAGGCGCTTCAGAGCCGGGCCACCCCGCGCAAGCGAGCGTGCTGAGTTTAGCCAAGTTAGCCATGCCGTCTTGGTCGCGGGCGAACAGCACGACCGGCTGCGATACGGGCGCTGAGTTGCGCGCGCCACCGGCGGGAAGGAGCAGGTCCAGTTCCGCGCCGTATATCGCAGACAAGCCTGCTCGGTTAGACGCCGAATGGAAAACAGGGAAACCCGCCATGGGGGCGCGGTCGCTTATGCCGACTGAGCTATAGCCCAGTTCGGCGGCGCGGCGGCACCAATCGCCGGGCGACCCTGGACCACCGCCCCGGCTGAAGTGAGTGTGAAGATGGAGGTAGGCGAAGTTACTGCTCATACCTCCCGATTATATAGCGGGGTCGGGCGTCTGTGGATTGGGTGTGGAATGATGCACCGGCACGCTCCCCCAAGCAGTGGCTCGGCTGATCGGCGTTAGTCGGTGGTATAATAAGGCTATGAATTATCAGCATATAGTCCCGCTCGGACCGGGTAAGTTGTGTCTGTGAGCAGAGCCGGAAAATAGGCGGTGAAAAGATGTCGTCTGTCGAACTCAAGTTGGATATACCTGACAACCTGGCTCGTGAAGCCGAGGCCAATGGATTGCTGACGCCTGAGGCAATCGTATCCCTAGTGCGTGCGGAAATCCGTCGCCGCCGTGTGGACAAGTTATTTGATGCAGCCTCCCGCCTGGCAGATTTGGATGCGCCACTGACGGAAGCCGAAGTCGCGGCTGAAATCGCCGCAGCTCGTCAGGCGCGTCGCTCATTCGACGCGAATCCTAGCTGATACGAATATAATCGTTTCAGGTCTACCCTGGCGAGGTAATGCCCGCCAGGTTCTGGAGATGGCACGGCAGGGCACAATAGATCTATTCACTAGCGCAGCTCTACTCGCCGAGTTAGAAGATGTCTTAAGTCGTGAGAAGTTTGCAGGGCGTCTTGCGTCCGTTGGCGTCACGTCTCGCGAGTTGGTTCTTGGTTATGCGGCTCTGGCTACGACCATTGAGCCTGCTACCATTGGGCCGGTGATTCTGGCTGATCGAGACGATGACGCCGTTATAGCCTGTGCTGTTGCCGCTCAGGGAGAAGTTATAGTTTCGGGAGATATCCACCTGTTAGGTTTGAAACAGTATGGGGAGATTCGCGTTCTTACAGCGACTCAGTTAATATTGGAACTCACCTGAAACTGGGCAACCCCTGTAGCCGACACCGCCCGTCTGTACGCATGGGAAATTGAACGACGACGATAATCTGATAGTGAGGTAGAGGTCATGTCAGATACTCAACAACTGATTGAGCTAATAACCTGCGATCCGGAGATTGTCAGTGGGACGCCTGTCTTCGCTGGTACGCGCGTGCCCATCAAGAACTTGTTCGACTACTTGAAGGGCGGGCATGATCTTCCTGAGTTCTTTGAGGACTTCCCATCCGTTAGTGAGGCACAAGCAAGAGGCGTGCTGGAACTGGCGAAAGACTCCTCGTTTGTGCTACTCACAAGTAAATGAGGGTGTTTATCACCCTCGAAGAACCTAATCGTGACATGATAAGCGAGGCAGTACAGCACGGTTACTACAGTTCGCCTGCGTGGAGCAAGGACTTTCCGAAGATAGAGATGCTATCCTATTGCTGACTTATTGAAGGGTGCTGAGATCAAGATATCCCTGCCCTTCGGTACGTTCAGGTAGGCGCAACGGGTGAACCAAGCGGATGCCGAGCAAATATCCTTTGCCGTAGAGTAATATGCCAATCCAGAGATGAATAGGTAGGCAGGTCCTATGCCTCTTTACAATAAAGCCTTTGACACCATTGACGAGTCTGACCTCGATACCCTTATAGCGAGCCAAGACAGCGAGGCTAAGACCATCGAATATAAAGAGAAGTTGCCTAACTTTAGCGTTCCTCCCCCCGGTCGCAACGAGGTATTGAAGGAGTTCCTAGCCGATGTGTCCTCATTTGCGAACGCTGCTGGTGGTGACCTGCTCTACGGCGTGAAGGCTATGGAGGGCGTGCCCACTGAGATAGTTGGACTCCAACTCACTAATGTAGACGGGGTAATCTTATCGTTAGAGGAACTTATCCGTACCCACATTCGCCCACGCTTCCCCTTCGGCATACGTCCCGTCATTTTGAGGAACGCTTCTAAGGGAGTGGTTCTCATCGTCCGAATACGTAGAGGCTTTACCCCGCCACACCAGATTACATTGGACAGAGATTACCGCTTCTATTCTCGCAATTCGGCGGGCAAGTACCGGCTTGACGTAGACGAACTGCGTAACATTTTTGAACTATCAGCCACTACAGCAGAGCGGATAAGGAGCTTCCGTGCGGGGCGCCTATCCAACGTCATCGC
>JBBSGN010000145.1:0-6676 GCA_038254085.1 Chloroflexia bacterium
CCCCACCTGGACCCCAACCCGTACACCCACTCGCACCCCTACCTGGACGCCTACTTGGACCCCTACTCGGACGCCCACCCCTACTGCCACGTTCACCCCTTGCCCACCGCCGCCCGGCGTTTGCGGGATATTTGCAGACGTGCCCCAAAGCGACCCGTTCTACACCTATATCCATTGCCTGGCCTGCCGGGGGATGATATCTGGGTACTCGTGCGGAGGGCCGGGAGAGCCTTGCGATTGCAACAACACCCCATACTTTAGAGCAGGGGCATATATCACTCGCGCACAGACCTCCAAGATGGTTGCCAACGCCGCCGGTTTTGCCGACCCTATCCCCAACACACGACAGAGCTTCACCGACGTAACCTACACCCACCCCTTCTGGCTATATATCGAGCGTGTTTACATGCACAACGTCATCAGTGGCTATACCTGCGGCGGGCCTGGCGAGCCGTGCGACGCATATAACAGGCCCTACTTCCGACCAGAGTACACGGCCACAAGAGCGCAAATCTCCAAGATAGACGCAAACGCCGCGGGCTACTCGGACACCATCCCTACAGGACGGCAGAGTTATACCGACGTGCCCTACAGCCATCCGTTTTGGGTCTATATAGAGAGGCTGACGTGGCGAGGGATAGAGAACGGCTATACCTGTGGGGGGCCGAACGAGCCATGCGACCCGCTGTATAGCCCGTACTTTCGGCCTGAGAACGTGGCAACGAGGGGACAAGCCTCCAAAATAGTGGCTAATACTTTCTTCCCCAATTGCCAGACGCTAGGCCCCGGCAACCCAATCCTCACAGGCACACCCGACATAACACCGTCACCAGATAGTACAGCGTCACCGGACGCTTCTCCATCGGTGCCACCACCTGTGCCCTCGGTGCCCGCGCCGGTGCCTTCAGGCCGATGCCTGTGCCCTCGGCGCTTGCCACAGTCGGCACAACCACTCCTGATCCCGCGCCATCAGGGACCGCTATTGGCACTGGTACGCCAGCACCCTAAGAACTCACTCCACGCCTATGAACTATGAAGGAGTGAGGGGAGATAACTGTCATCTCCCCTCACTCCTTCTCTATCGCCTGTTACCCACTTCCCACCCGCAATCTGTATAACGGTAGTCTGTAGTCAGTAATCGGTCGTCCGTCGTCCATCTCATACCCGCGCGGCCTCAGTAGTGGTCAGGACGCGGCGGTTGCGGAGGTCGTATTGCTGGTTGGCGGAGAGGATAGTGACGTTGAGGGGGCCGACCGAGATAGGCTGGCCTGGGGGGGAGCCGGGGGCCGAGTTGAGGTCGAGGTGGGAGGCGTCTATGAAGTAGGCGACGCCGGCGCCCACGACGGTGGCGTGGCCCTGGCCGTTAACCAGTAGGCAGGTGTTTTCGTCTATGCCGAGGCCGAGGGCGGCGGGGTACTCGGCGACGGCGGCGGCGAGACGTGGGAAGCGGCCACGCGCGCCGAAGTGGGTGTCAATTATGAGGTCGTCGCCCGCCCAGGCAAGGCCACCCGACATCTGCACCATGCCCATGCGTAGCACGCCGCTACCGCCGCCAGCGACGATCATCGGTCGGCCCATGGCGGTTGCGCCCGCGCTGGTGCCGGCCACTATTCCTCCACGCCCGTAGGCCGACATTATAGCCTCTTCGACGGGTGTGTGGTCAAGCACCTGGGTGAGGGCGTACTGGTCGCCGCCGGTGATGAATATGCCTGCTGCGTTGGCGAGAAGGTGGACGTTCTGCGCCGAGTGCGCCTCGTCGCGGTTGCGTATCAAGGGAGCGTGCAGTCGCTCACGGGGCAGACCGAGCCGCGCGAAGATGCGGATGTAATCGCCAGTGAGGATTTCTGGGTGGCGCGTGGCGGTGCTGACCAGCACGATGTCGCGCAGGTCGGAGTTGGCCTCGGCCCGCTCGGCCAGGCGCAGGAAAATAGTGGCAAGCAAGGCTCTAGCGTCGAGGCGGTCGGCCCCACCGATGATCATCAGATAGCCGGGCGTCTGCCAGGGTCCCGCCTCCCAAATGGAGAGGCTGTCGTCTTCTTTGCCGTTGTGCGGGTGGGTTGAGTGCAATGTATCCTCGTAGTACCGAGTACCGAGTACGGCACTTTCCACTCGGTACTCGGTACTTTTACGAATGGCCTTCCGGTTCACCATCGTGCATGACGGGGGTGATCAGGGCGGGTTGGTGACCGTTGCCTGGGCTTGCTATCGGGTTCAACGAGCCGAAGCCATCGTCGGTCGTCGGTCGTTGGTCGTCAGTCATCGTTTCAGCGCGGGTACGCATGGCGCCCGGCGATCCGGGGAGGGGCACCCAGAACGACTCGCTTTGCTCGATGGCGGCGGCCTTGCTTGCGTGCTTGACCTGCTCGATGGTCTCGTCAACATGATCCACGAAGATCACGACCAGGTCGCCCTGGCGGGCCATTTCGAGGGCCTGGTCGGTGGCCTCGAACTCGTCCTGGATGATGCTGATGGGCAGGGAAGGGCAGGTGCGGGCGATAGTGTCGGCAATCAAGTGGGCTACTTCGCCGCGCTCGCGTCCGCGCAGGTCGTCGTCTTCGCGCACGATCACCCAATCGAAGGTGTTGGCGGCGATAACGGCAAGCTCCTGGATGTCTGCATCGCGGCGGTCGCCCGGGGCGGCCACCACGCCGATGCTGCGGCGGGGGCGCAGATGCGAGATGGCGGTTTGGATAGCTTTGAGGGCGTGCGGGTTGTGACCGTAGTCCACGATCACGCGAGCGCCGCCCACGTTGAAGACGTTGAAGCGCCCTGGGGCGGTGCGCTCGTCGGCCTGGAAGGTGCGCAGGCCGAGGCGAATCGAGTCGAAGGGCACGCCCGCACCCCAGCAAGCGGCGGCGGCGGCCAGGGCGTTTTGCACCTGGAAGGGTATCAGGCCCTCGTAGGTGGCGGGAATGTCGGCAGCGCGCAGCAGCACGGTCTCCTCGGTGCCTTCGGCCAGCACCAGGTCGCCGTTGCGGAAGAAGGCCGCTTTGCCGCCGCCAGCGAGGTGGGTAGCCATCACGGGAGCGGCGCGGTCCATGCCGAAGTAGATTATGCTGCCGGGGCAATGCTCGGCCATTTCAACCACCAGGGGGTCATCGGCATTGAGCACGCCGTAGCCTTTGCGGCTGACGCTCTCGATGATCACACGCTTAACGCGGGCCAACCTGTCGGGGGTGTCTATGCCTTCCAGGCCGAGGTGGTCGGCGGCCACATTAAGGGCCACGCTGACCAGGGAGCGGTCCCAGGCGAGGCCGGAGCGCAAGATGCCGCCGCGCGCGGTCTCCAGCACGGCCACCTCAACGAGTGGGTGTTGTAAGACCGACTCGGCGCTGCGGGGGCCTGAGCAGTCGCCCTTGACGCGGCGCACGCCGCCGAAGTAGATGCCGTCGGTGGTGGTCATGCCGACGTACATCTTCATGGTCGCATAGATGTGGCCGATCATGCGCGCGACGGTGGTCTTGCCGTTGGTGCCGGTAACTGCGATAAGAGGCACGCGGGCGGGGGTATCGCCAGGGAAGAGCATGTCCACGATGGCCTCGCCAACCGGACGCGACTTGCCCTCGGAGGGGTAGACGTGCATACGGAGGCCGGGGGCGGCGTTCACCTCGACGACGCCCCCGCCTTGCTCGGCCAGAGGCCGCTTGATGTTGTTGCAGACCACGTCCACACCCGCGATGTCGAGGCCGATGGTCCTGGCGGCAAGCACGGCGAGAGCGGCGTTGTCGGGGTGGACCTCGTCGGTTACGTCGGTGGCGGTGCCGCCCGTAGAGAGGTTGGAGTTGTCGCGCAGGAGGACTGATTGGCCGGGTGGTGGCACGCTGTCCCAGGTGAAGTCCTGCTTGTGGAGGGTCAGTTCGGCGGCGGCGTCCATCTTGATGCGGGTGAGGGCCGAGCCGTGCCCGTGACCCCGGCGGGGATCCTCGTTCACTCTTTTGACAAGCTCACGGACCGTGTGCAGGCCATCGGCCACCACCTGGGCGGGGCAACGCTCGGCTGCGGCCACCAGCTTGCTGTCCACGACGAGCAGGCGGTAATCGCGCCCGGACAGGTATCGCTCGACTATTACGCGGTGCGAGAACTCCTGGGCGAGTTTGACGGCCTTGCGGACCTGGGCCTCTATAGTAAGGTTGACGCTGACAGCCTTGCCCTGGTTGCCGTCGTAGGGCTTGACCACTACAGGGCCGCCGAGGTCCTGGGCGGCTCGCCAGGCTTCATCGGGGTCGCTGACTACTTCACCGGAGGGGACGGGCACGCCCACTTTGGCGAGGAGGTCTTTAGTAAGCTCTTTGTCGGAGGCGATTTCGACGCCGATATTGGCAGTGAAGGAGGTCTCGGCGGCCTGAATGCGCCTGGCATAGCGGCCATGACCAAGTTGGACAAGAGAGCCGCGATTGAGCCTGAACCAGGGGATGCCTCGGCTGCGAGCAGCGTCTACGATTGCCAGGGTGGAAGGGCCGAGCATATTGCTCTCGGCAACATCGCGGATTTCGCCGAGGCGCTGGGCCAGGTCGAAGTCGAGGGGAAGACCTTCGGCCAGCTTCTCAGCGATCTCGACGGCTAGGTAGGCGCACATCTCGGCGGCTTCGGGGTCGCCGTAGTCCACGACGATGCGATACTCGCCCACACGCTGGGCGCGGCGGGTGCGCCCGAAGCCTGTGTCCATACCGGCCAGACTCTCTAACTCCAGGATAATATGTTCGATGATGTGGCCCATGTAGGTCCCCAGGCGAAGGCGCTCGAGGAAGCCGCCGGGGCGACCCTCCGAACAGCGATGCTCCCAAAGGGTGGGGATGGCCTCCACCAGACGCTCGGTGAAGCCGGGGAGCTTGTTGGAAGGAAGGTGCTCGTACTTACCGATGTCGGTGAGAATTTCCAGCACGGGACGATAGGCCCAGATGTTCGGGCCGCCCAGCACCTTGATGCGCTTGATTTTGATGTCGTTCATACCGCGCCCCCTGTATTGCCTGGCTGCGTTACAATCACTAGGATTGTAGCATATCGCGGGTTGGGTTGTACATCTGTGCGGACGACCGACGACCGACGACGGCAGCTATCAGCTATTACGGTCGTCGGTTCGTGGCATACAGTCTGCTTATCTAATATAGTGCGGGGATATTCCCCCGTGAGATAAGGAGGTTTGAGATGAAAGTCGAGATAATATATTGCCAGGAATGACACTATGGACCGCGAGCCGTCAGGTTGACGGGCGAAATTATAGACGGGTATGGAGACCAGTTGGAGAAGACTACCCTCATCAGAGGCAGCAAAGGCCAGTTTGAGGTGACGGTTGACGGCCAGCTTGTCTTCTCGAAAGCTGCGGAGCACAGACACGCTGAACCAGGCGAGGTGATAGAGAAGATGAGGCCGGTTGCCGCTCAGGACCGGTCTACAGTTGAGGAGGCATGGCTGGGTGGGGGTGCGCTGACCTAGAGTGGACACGATGACAGGCGCCCGGTAGCCGCTAAGTTGATCCTCTCCAGGTCGTTCGCGCGGGGACCAACTTGACGACTGCGGGTAGCTCACTTACAATGGAGTAGGCTCTCACAGCGTGGTAAGAGCAAGTGACCCGGCGTATTGCATTTATCTGACCGGGTAGAGTATGCGTAGGAGGATACTTACGAAAATGGAAACTATAGAAAAGACTACCCAGCTTCAGACGAACGCCGGGTTGGATGGGAAAGGCCAGCAAGCCGCAGAGGCGGTGAAGCGGCTCAGCCTGGACGAGCTTGGTTTGCCGACGGGGAAGAAGTCGCGGCTGTACAGGATGATGTACGAGCACGGACCAGGCAACGGCACCATGATGCTGCTGCCGATTGACCAGGGACTGGAGCATGGGCCGATTGACTTCCTGGTGAACCCACCGGCTCTGGACCCTGAGTTCCAGCTGAAGCTGGCGCTCGAAGGCAACTTTTCGGGGATCGTGTTCCATATCGGGCTTGCCACCAAGTACATGAACGAGTACGCGGGCAAGATTCCCTTGATTCTCAAGATCAACGGCAAGACCAACATTCCATCGGACGCGAACGCTTTCTCGGCGTTGGACGCAACGGTGGAGGACGCGGTAAGATTGGGCGCGGACGGCGTCGGCTACACCTTATATGTAGGGTCGCCCAGCCAGGACCGAGACTTCTTGCAGTTGAACCATGTGCGAGAAGAGTGTCTGAAGTACGGGATGCCACTCATTATCTGGTCGTATCCGCGCGGTGAGGCGATGAAGGCCAAGGGTGGGAACGACACCTTGTACGCGGTTGATTACGCGGCGCGGGCCGCGCTCGAACTGGGGGCCGACGTGGTGAAGATGAATGTACCTGAGCATGAGAAGATCAGTCCGGACCAGCCCAAGCCGTACAACGAGATGAACCTGGGATATGCAGGCTCGGTAAGGAAAGTGGTGGCCTCGGCGGGTAAGGCGCTGGTGCTATTCTCCGGCGGCAGCAAAGTGAGCGACGAAGACCTGCTCACCAAAGCGCGCACCGCGATGGAGAACGGCGCGACCGGGCTGATATTCGGCCGCAACCTGTGGCAGCGCCCGATGGACGAGGCGCTAGAAATAGCTGGTAAGATTTCCCAGATTATGAAGAGCGTGTAGCACTCACATAACAGACACCAAAAAAAAAACACCATCTTGTGGGGCTTTTTTTTTTTGGCTGACTGTTAGGCTGCTCTGAGCATC
>JBBSGN010000146.1:0-6657 GCA_038254085.1 Chloroflexia bacterium
GTTACGTGCGGGCCGTCGTAGAGCGATACCACACCGACCAACACGAGGTGGTGCCCGCCGCCCAAGATTTGCCGCGCCTGATGGACCGCATGACCTGGCACATGGACGAACCGGCTGCCGGGCCGGGCATCTTGCTGCAATGGTGCGTGTGCGAACTGACTCGCCGGTCGGGTGTGACGGTCATTAATGGCGGGCAAGGTGGGGACGAGGCGTGGGGTGGCTATTTCGGCTACATCCCGGCCTACTTACGCACACTGGCACAGCAAGCGAGGCAGCATCCGTCGCTGTACAGTGCGCTCCTCAGAGACGCTCTGACCCTTGTTACACGGCCTGCTACCCGCGCGTCCCTCTTGGGAGCTATGTCGTCAGGCAGACGAGGCCGGTTACGACCCGGCGCTGAAGTGGGAGAGTGGGCGGGCCAGCGGTTCACAGATAGCGTGACGGCCCTCAACGAAGGCGCGCACAGCCACACAAGCAATGAGTGGGCGCAAAGGAATGCCCTCAACGTGGCTATGTACTGGGACATGAAGTGGTACTTACCGGCCCTCCTGCAAGTCGAGGACCGCACAAGCATGGCCTTCTCGCTCGAATCGCGCGCCCCACTGCTCGACTACCGCCTGATTGAGCAAGCTGCCAGTATACCCAGCGCCCTGCGCCTGGAAAAGTTGGAGATGAAGCACATTCTCCGGCAGGCCGTGAAAGACTTGCTCCCATCCGTCGTGTATCGTAGGACCGACAAGAAGGGGATGCCCACCCCCATCGCCATCTGGTTCCGGGGAGAGTTGGCCGGGTGGGTGCGGTCCGAATTGCTATTGGGCGATTTCCTCGCATCAGGGCTGCTCGACGAAGGGTACATCCGGCAGGCCATAGAAGAGCATGCTTGCGGCAAGGCGGACCGGAGCCTGGACCTGTGGAAGATGTTGAGCGTTGCGTCCTGGTGGCGGATCTTCGGAATGCCGAATGCGGAATGTGGAATGTGGAATGAGTAAGAAGATTCCGCATTCCGCATTCCGCATTCCGCACTCGGCTGTGCGCATTCTTTATTTTACCCAGTATTACCCGCCCGAAGTGGGGGCGACCCAAACGCGCGCCCAGGAGATGTGTAGTTTCCTGGCCGAGCGGGGACACAGGGTGACAGTGATTACCGAGGTGCCTAACCACCCATCAGGCGTCATTCCGGCGCATTACAAGGGCAGGCTGTCGGAGAGGAAGTTGGAGAACGGGGTGGGCGTGCTGCGGCTGTGGGTGTGGGCGTCGCCCGAAAAGAACTTCAAGTCGAGGATGCGCTTCTACCTCAGCTACATGGGTATGGCCGCGCTGGCGGGTATATTACTCAGAGGCAAGTACGACGTTATATACGCCACGTCGCCTCCCCTGTTTGTCGGGGCGGCGGGCCTGGTGAGCGCGCTGGCGAGGCGCATACCATTCGTGTTCGAGGTGCGCGACCTGTGGCCCGAGTCGGCCGTGGCGCTCGGCGAGTTGAACAACAGGCGGGCAATCGCGGCGGCTGAGAAGCTTGAGACGCTGTTGTATCGCCGCGCATCGAGAGTGGTGGCCGTGACGGATGGAATACGCGCCCGCCTGGTAGAACGGGGTGTGCCGGCCTCCAAAACCGCCCTGATAACGAACGGGGCCAACACCGAGAGGTTCCGGTACGACGAGGCACAGGCGCGGGCTGTGTGTGGCAAGCTAGGGTTAAACGACAAGTTCGTGGCTATGTACGCAGGAATACACGGCTTGGCGCAGGGGCTGGAAACGCTAGTAGAGACTGCTAACATCTTGCGAGAACGAGAGGATATAGAGTTCTTGTTTGTGGGGGAAGGCCCCAAGAAGAGCGAGTTACTAGGGATTAAAGAGAGGCTGAGGCTGAAGAACATTCGGTTCCTGCCGGAAGTGCCGTCTGAGGAGATGCCTGGCTATCTGTCGGCTGCGGACTGCGCTATAGTGCCGTTGCGGAACCAGACGGTGTTCCGGGGAGCGCTCCCTTCCAAGCTGTTCGAGGCCTGGGCCTGCTCGCGCCCTGTAGTACTGAGCGCGGCCGGCGAAGCCGCAGAATTGGTAGAGAGGGCGGAGGGTGGCCTGGTCGTCACGCCTGAAGACCCAACTGCCCTCGCAAATGCAATCCGCCATCTCGCCTCCCACAAAACCGAAGCCCAGGAAATGGGCCGCCGAGGCCGCGAGTGGGCAGTCACCCACTACTCACGTGAGAAGCAAGCGTGTAAGCTAGAAGAATTGCTTGCTGGCGTAATGCGTAAAACGTAAGGAGTAAGACAAAGCCCCTACGTTTTATGCTTTACGTTTCACGAGGCTACTTCAGCCCGCCTTCTTTCACCATCCGCTCGATGGCGCTGCGGAGCATTTCGGCGTGGCGCTCGTCGTCGCGGCTGATCAGCTCGATGATCTTCTTGTTCTCGCCGGTCATATCCTGCAAATAGCTGTCGTAGGCCTCAAGCCCTTCGAGCTTGCTCAACAGGATTGCCAACAGGTTATAAGTGGAATCGCTCAGAATCTCTGGCATGTGGTTCCTCCTGGAAGTATAGTCGGGGTTCCCCCCTGAGCCGCTAGACTGCAAGTTGCGTGCCGTAGGGACGACGGACGACGGACGACGAACGACCGATAAAGCTGGTAGCTGATAACCGCCTTCTTCGGTCGTCGGTCGTCCGTCGTCCAATAACGGCATAGACATTGCAATCTCCATTCTTTACCACAGACCGGAGGTGAGCAGGTGGAACTAAACCCGAAAATGGAAGAGCGAACGGCGAGCGTAGATGGCAGAAAGGTGGCGTATACGGCGCGGGGACCGGAGGACGCACGATACGTTTATGTGGGTGTGAACGGTCTCATGGGCGGTGGGGACTCCTTTTGGCCGGTCATTGCGGGCATGAACAAGCCTTTAGCCCTGAGCGTAGCGAATGGGGAAGCGGGGGTGGACGATTGGCGCGTGGTGCTGCCCGACCTGCCGGGGTGTGGGGGTTCGGAGACGATGCCGCCGCCGCACAAGCACGATATAGAGGGGTATTCACGCTGGCTTGGCCGCTTCCTGCGAGAGCTAGAACTGACGGATAGGAAGCTGGTGCTGGCGAGCGTCGCGACCGGCGCTCCGATCTCGATCCGGTATAGCTTGGAGCATAAAGAGGGCGTGGCGGGCCAGGTGCTGCATCTGCCTTTTCTGGGCAAGCCGGCCATCGCGGCTAAGTGGGCGCGGCCCATCGCGGCGTATGCGCTGCAAGTCGGGCCGGTGCGCCAGCTGGTGGACAGGCTGCGCTCCAGTGATGCGCTCATGCACAAGATAATCCTGCACAAGCCGCCCGATGCCATCCCTCAGCTTGCCGAGGCCGATATAGACCACAAGCAGCAAGCCGACCTGGTAGCCGCAGGGCAACTCTTGCACGACCTCATGCTCACCGACGCACGGGCCGAGCTTCGTCTGCTCCACCAGCCCATCTTGATCCTGGCATCCGAGCATGACTTCTCGGCACCCGTGCCTGTGCTCGAAGGGATAGTGCGCGGCCACCCTGAGCGAAAGTTGTACGTCTACAGGGGCGGGCAGCATTCCTGGAATGAGGAGTTTATTGAGGAGATGAACCGCGAGATTGGCGAGTTTCTGGGCAATCTTGCCTAACTTACATCTGTCCGATAACCGCGTTGCGATGCACCCACCCATCCTTGCCGGGTAGGGTTATCCTGTAATAATCGCCGCTCCGTAAGGTTGAGTGTAATAGCTGGTCGAGTGACAGCCTGGTTACGATCGCGCCGCCGGGTTGAGCGTAAATGGTGATCGGGGCGACGCCCATGAGGAGTATCTGCCAGTCTCCGGTGACTACTTTGGGCGTAGACGTAGAGGTATGCTTGGGAAAAGCAGGGGCGTTGGCGTCTATGTCCTTATCAATAACGCCCAGACTGTAGTAGATGCGGGTGCTGTCAGAGTCAGGACGAAGGTTGTATCCGTCTCTCGTCCCCAACCGCCGCTTGTGCGCTTGGCTGCGATTGTGTTATGATATGCTGCCTCGGTTGTAGTGACAGTTGGGGCGGCTCTGGTGGTACGCAGGTTGCCACCTTATTTATTTGCAGGACGGAGCAAGACGCAGCTATGGACCAACAGCCTGGGGTTGAAGCGACGCGCAATGGACAACCAGCCACCCTCGTAGTCGGGCAGTCGGGGGGGGCAACAGCCACGATCAACGCCTCACTCGTGGGCGTGCTGCGCGAGGCCAGGGCGCAGGGCGTCAAGCGGGTGTACGGTATGCGTCACGGTATACGCGGGCTGCTTGCAAGTGATCTGGTAGACCTGAGCAACCTGCCTGTGGACGTGCTGCCCGCACTCCAGCAGACCCCTTCCGCCGCCCTCGGTGCTTGCCGCTACCACCTGACCGACGCCGATATTCCACAGGCGCTCTCGATCTTGCAAGAGCACGGCATACACCACATGGTCTATATCGGGGGCAATGACTCGGCGGATACTTCCCACCGTCTCGCACAGGCGGCGATGGAAGCCGGTTCTGATCTGCGTGTACTGTCGGTGCCCAAGACGATTGACAACGACCTGCCCATTACCGACCACTGCCCAGGCTATGGCTCCGCCGCCCGCTATATCGCTATCGCCACGCTCGAAACCACTCTCGACACGAAGGCCATGCCAGACATTTACCCGGTGAAGATACTGGAGACTATGGGCAGGCATGCGGGCTGGCTGGCGGCTTCGGCAGCGTTGGCGCGTGCCACCGGCTGGGACACGCCCCACCTTATTTATCTGCCTGAGTGCCCCAAAGGGGTGGACGAAATCCTGAGCGAAGTGCAGCAGGTCTACCGCGACAAGGGACACGTGATAGTTGTTATGTCGGAGAACGTGCGGCGCAAAGACGGCAAGCCGTTCGCGGTCGCGGGGCTTGAGGCCCTCAACAGCGACCAGGCAAACATAAGCCCGCAAAGCCCAGGCATGACCCCCGATTTCGTCGACTCGTTCGGGCATTCTTACTTCAGAGGGCTGGGGGCGGGGCGCGTACTGAGCCAGCTAATCACCAAGAAGCTGGACCTGCGCGCCCGTGTGGACCAGCCGGGCACTTTACAGCGCATGTCGCAGGCGCACCAGAGCGAAGTTGACCTGATCGAGTCGGAGGAGTGCGGGCGGGCTGCCGTGCGAGCGGCGCTGGCGGGCACCACCGACCAGATGGTGGTCCTGCAACGGGCCGAGGGCCCAAGCTACAGGTGCAACATAGACTCGGTAGACCTGGAGCAAATTGCCAACATCGAGAAGCGGATGCCACCCAGCTTCCTCGACCCGGCGGGCAACTTCGTCACCCAGGCGTTCATTGACTACGCCCTGCCCCTGGTCGGAGGACCGCTGCCTCAGTATGTGGAATTGCAAGCGTGAGACATTAGTAGTCGGTAGTCGGTTGCCCTTGGCATTCCGACTACCGACTACGGTAAACAGGAGACATACCCAGCATGGAGATAAAGAAGGTCGGCGTTGTGGGCGGGGGGACAATGGGCAACGGGATCGCCCAGGCGTTTGCCGCATCGGGCTATCCGGTGAAGATGCGAGACGTGGGGCAGCCCCAGCTTGAGCGGGCTATATCTACCATTCAGAAGAGCCTCGGCAAGTTCGTCGAGAAGGGAAAGCTGACGGCGGACGAGAGCCAGGCGGCGCTGGGCAGGATAGAGACCACCACCGAACTGAGCGACCTGACCGGTTGCGATCTGGTGGTCGAGGCGATTTTCGAGAACTTCGACGCCAAAGCCGCCGCCTTTCGCGAGCTTGACGGCCTGCTCAAACCGGAGGCGATACTGGCCTCCAATACGTCCTCGATAGACATCACACGCCTGGCCGCCGTGACAAACCGGCCCGACCGCTTCATCGGGATGCACTTCTTCAACCCCGTGCCGCTCATGTCGCTGGTCGAGATTATCCGGGGCCTGCAAACCAGCGACCAAACCTACAGCACGATACGCGACGTAGCCGAAAAGCTGGGCAAGACGCCCGTAGAGGTAAAAGATTATCCCGGCTTCGTCTCCAACCGCGTGCTGATGCCGATGATAAACGAGGCCATCTTCACGCTGTACGAGGGTGTCGCCTCTAAAGAGGACATTGACACTGTGATGAAGCTGGGTATGAACCACCCGATGGGTCCGCTCACCCTGGCCGACTTCATAGGACTGGATGTTTGCCTGGACATCCTGAACGTGCTATACGACGGCTTCAAAGACCCCAAGTATCGTCCCTGTCCCCTCCTGGTCAAGATGGTGCAGGCCGGCAGGCTGGGCAGGAAGAGCGGGGACGGGTTCTATAAATATTAACGTATTGCGTAAGGAGCTACGTTATACGCAATATGAATTACCGGAGAGGATCAAAATGGAGTTCGGACTGACCGAGGAGCAGAGGATAATCAGGCAGACGGCGAAGGAGTTTGCGGACGAGAAGCTCGCGCCTCTGGCTGCCGAGTACGACCGTACCGAGGAGTTTACGGCTCCGCAGGTCAAGATGCTGGCCGAGATGGGCTTTCTGGGGATGATGGTTCCCGAAGAGTACGGCGGTTCGGGGCTGGATACAGTGTCCTACGTGCTGGCGATGGAGGAGGTTAGCCGGGCGTGCGCCTCTACGTCGGTGACGATGACTGTGCAGAACTCGCTTGTCTGCTGGCCGATTGACCACTTCGGCAA
>JBBSGN010000147.1:0-6650 GCA_038254085.1 Chloroflexia bacterium
CAGTTTCATTCTCTTACTCTGTTGTTGACGACCGACTACCAACAAAGCTGGCAGCTGCCGTCGTCGGTCGTCGGCCGTCCCATCTTACCACATCTCATGTTCCAGCACGTGTGGCGCTGTCAAGCAGAATCGTCACGGGGCCGTCGTTGAGAAGGGAGACCTCCATATGCGCGCCGAAGCGGCCAGTTTCAACATGAATGCCGTCCTCGCGTAGGAGTTGAGCGCATCGGGCCACTAACGCTTCTGCCAGTTCCGGCGGGGCCGCATCCAGGAAGGATGGCCGCCTGCCCTTGCGCGTGTCGGCATATAAGGTAAACTGCGACACCAACAGGACCGAACCGCCAATATCGCCCAGTGACAAGTTAAACTTACCCTCTGCGTCCGAGAAAATCCGCATGACCGCTAGCTTATTCGCAATAAAGCGCGCTTCCTCTTCGGTATCGTCCCGCCCCACGCCGAGCAGCACCAGCAACCCTGGACCTATCTCGCCCACGGTATCGCCCCCTACTACCACGCTGGCGCGCGTGACGCGCTGTATTACTGCCCTCATAGTAATTATGAATTATAAATTATGAATTATTCGCTATGAGTTATGAGGCATAAATTAATACCGCTAATTTATAATTCATAATTCATAATTATCACAGCGCAATACGCTTCCATGCCTTCGCCTGTGCCGGTGAAGCCGAGGCCGTCGGTGGTTTTGCTCTTGATGCTCACTCTTTCCGGCTCGATGCCCAGTGTCTCGGCTATGGCCGCTTTCATACGAGGGGTGTGGGGCGAGAGGCGAGGGTGCTGGGCGACTATGGTGCCGTCTATGTTCTCTACACGCCACCCGCCTTCACGCAGCATCTTACCTACTCGAGATAACATGTCCAGGCTGGATATGCCTTCCAGCGAAGGGTCGGACGAAGGGAAGTGCGCGCCTATATCGCCCATGCCCGCCGCACCGAGAATAGAGTCTATCAGCGCGTGTAATAGCACGTCAGCATCCGAATACCCCTCCAACCCCTTCTCAAACAGCACCGCTACGCCACCCAATATGAGCGGTCGCCCTTCTACCAGCCGGTGCGCGTCATACCCGAAGCCTGCTCTGTAGGCGGGCGTTGGGCGCTGGGCGTTGGGCGCTGGGCTTTCTCGCTCCATAAATAAATACTGAGCTCCTTATCCCTAATCCCCATCACCTAACACCCAACACTCAGCGTCTATCCCCTGCCTCTGAGTAGCGCCTCGGCCACGCGCAGGTCGAGAGGGGTAGTGATCTTGATGTTGCTGGGGTCGCCTTCGTAGACCTTGACGGGGTGGCCGGTCAGTTCAAGTATGCGGGCGCAGTCGGTGGCCTCGAAAAGCTCGCCTTGCTCGGCGAGGGCGTCATAGGCCCCAGCGAGGAGAGCAAGTCGGAATATCTGGGGCGTCTGGGCCAGCCAGAGATTGCTCCGCTCAAGGGTGTCGGTAATCGTGCCCGATGCGTCAACGCGCTTCACCGTGTCGCTGGTCGGAATGGCCGCAATGGCCGCGCCCACCTCTTGTGCCGCCTCCAACCCTCGGCTTATCAGATCAGGGGTGACCAGAGGCCGCGCTCCATCGTGTATCGCCACCCATTCGTACCCTATGCCGTCATGCTCCAGCTTGTTGACAGCCACCAGGCCCGCCGCCACTGAATCCTGCCTAAGCTCTCCACCTGCTACCACCGAGCGTACCTTCTTCCAACCGAGCTCGGCCCCCAGCTCGGCGGCCCCGGCCATGTTATCGGGGTTTAGCACCAGCACGATAGCGCCCACGTCGTCGCACGCCTCGAAGGCCGATACCGTGCGGGCCAGCACCGGCATCCCCCCGATAGTGCGTAACTGCTTGTCAACGCCTCCCATGCGCTGGCTTTTTCCTGCCGCTACAATGATGGCTGCTAAGTTAGTCATGGTTCTCTCCTAGTGGTCGGTAGTCGGGAATAAAGAAACCGACTACCGACCACCGACTATTAACCTACAATGTCCTCTCCCCCGTCCACGCCCAGCACGTTGCCGGTGAGCCAGTCGGCGGCGGTGCCGGGTTTGGCGAGTAGGGCTAGGAAGTGGGCGATGTCGTTGGGCGTGGTGAGGCGGCCTGATGGGTTGCGGGCGAGGGCACCGTCAATCAGCCGTTCGTTGCCCGGTATGCGGCGGAGGGCGGGCGTGTCGGTTACGCCTGCGCGCACAGCGTTGGCGGTAACGCTGCGAGGCGCAAGCTCGAAGGCGAGTTGCCGGATGTGCGATTCTAGAGCGGCTTTGGCAGCCGACACCGCCCCGTAGTTGGGTATGACGCGCTCGGAGCCTGCCGAGGTCATGGCGAAGATGCGGCTGCCCCGCCCCAGCATGTTGCGCCGCATCAAGTCCTGGGTCCAGTAGACAAGCGAGTTAGCCATTACGTCGAGGGTCATCTCCATCTGCGCCTGGGATATGGCCTCTTCGGGCTTGTCGGCGATGAAGGGGAGGAGGCTGCCGAAAGCGAGCGAGTGGAGCAGCACGCGAAAGCCCGCCCCCTGCATCGCGTCGGCCATCTTGTCGAGGGCGTCGCGGCGGCGGTCGGGGTTGGCGGCGTTCATGTTGAACGGCAGGTACTGGCAACCCGCAGCCTCTATGCGTGACTTGGTCTCGTCAAAAGCGTCCTGGTCGGTGGGCCGGCGCAAATGCACTCCGCAGATGTTGAGGCCCGCTTCCTCGGCCAATGCCGCAGCTGTAGCCGCCCCGAAACCGGACGACGACCCCAGCACCAGCGCCCATGAGAGCTTGGTAGGCTCCTGCGCCTGGGTAGCAGTCGCAACCGCGTTATCGCCACGAGAATTGTCTTCCATGTGATAAGCTCCTCTAAAGTGAGATAGGCTCGGCCATTATATCACAACCGACGACGGACGACCGACAATCTGCCTATTCACGTATACATACCACGCATCATGCTTCACCTATCGTCCGTCGTCAGTCCCTCATCCCCGCGCCGCGTAATCGCTCCAACCGCCCTCGAACTCTCGTAAGTGCCCGCCGGAAAGCTCCCATATGCGGTCCACCACGTGGTCGAGAAAGTAGCGGTCGTGAGAGATGACGATTATGGCGCCTGGGTAATCCGCCAGGGCGCGCTCCAACACTTCGGCGCTGGCTATGTCGAGGTTGTTGGTCGGCTCATCGAGCAAGAGGCAGTTAGCCCCGGTCAACATGAGACAGGCGAGTTGCAGTCGGGCCTTTTCGCCCCCGCTGAGAGTACGCACCTTCTGCTGGGCCTGCTCATAGCCAAACATAAACCTGCCCAGGAACCCATACGCCTGTTCCTCGTACATAGGCTTCGTATCGCGCACCGTTTGGACCAGTGTGGCGTCCAGGTCAAGCGACTGGTGCTCCTGCGTATAGCGCCCCAACTGGATGCTAGGCCCTACCCATACCTCCCCGGTTGTGGGGGTGATCTCGCCGGTGATCAGGCGCGACAGCACCGATTTGCCCGCGCCGTTAGCCCCTACGATGCCGATACGCTCGCCGTGACGCGCCAGCCCATTCAGCCCGCGTAACACTTCTGTCGCACCGTTCCCATTATCCGAGAACGATTTGCTCACATGACGTAGCTCGACCACCTTCTGGCCTCCTCGTTGGCGGGGCCGCAGTTGCAAGTTCATCTTGCGCCGCTCCAGCACCGGCTTCTCCACTTTCTCCATCCGATCAATCTGGCGCTGCTTATTACGCGCCTGCTTGATATGGCGCTCGTCTATCACCCGGCTGGCCCACTCCTTGAAGCGCACTACAGCCTCTTCCAGCCGCTGAATCTCTTTTTGCTGCGATACATAGTCGGACTGCTGCTTTAGCAGCGCCAATTCTTTCTGCACAGCAAAGGCCGAGTAGTTGCCGGGATAGAGTTTCAACCGCCCCTCCTCCAATTCGGCGATCCGGCTCACCGTTTCGTCCAGGAGATAGCGGTCGTGCGAGATGATTATTACCGTGCCTGGGAAGTTGCGAATGCCGGCTTCGAGGCGCGCCTTGCCGGCCACATCGAGGTGGTTGTCTGGCTCGTCCAAGAGAAGCAAATCGGGTCGGGCCAGCAGGCAGCCCGCGAGGTGGGCAAGCTTTTTCTGCCCGCCGCTCATGGTCACTAAAGGCTCCTCAATCGCGGCGGCGCTGAAGCCCATTGTTTGCAGGATGCCTGTGGCCTCGCTACGCAGCCTGGGGCCGCCCGCTTCCTCATACTGCTCCAACAACCGCGCGTGCTCCTCAGCCACCGCACCGAAACGATCAGCATCACTGTATACATCGGGGTCCGTGAAGGCGGTCTCGGCTCGCTCAAGCGCGGCCCTAAGCGCGGCCAGGCCAGGAATAGCGTCGAGGGCAACCGATAAGGGCGTGCTGCCCTCGGGGACCGGCACCTCTTGGGGCAGCAGGGCGACCTTCAATCCGCGCCGCGCCGTTGCCTGCCCACCGTCGGGCGGCTCCTGCCCGGCCATAAGCCGCAATAAGCTAGACTTGCCCGCTCCATTCGGCCCGACCAGACCAATACGTTCAGATTCGCCGATCTGCCACGATAAGCCCTCGAAGATTGGGCGGGTCCCGTAGTATTTCGATATATGATCCAGGTTCAGTAACAGCATCAGAGTTTCCCCTTTCCAAGAGGGGACGCAGCAACAAGCTAGGCTAGAGTGGCCGAGGGCAAGAAGGCACGCTGGGCAGCAAAAGAGCCGAGGGCTTGCTGCTGTCCCCGGCTCGATTCCCACTTACTTGTTGATACGTTATGTCAATCGCCGAAAGGACGCAGTTCTCCCCAGGCGACAAACGTGCATGAGTTCCTGCCGATATAATAAGCGCGCGCCATAATGCCTGGTCCTTTCGATGCCCCTCTTAGGAGGCCGGTTCCAGGATAGCACAGATGCTAGAGCGTGTCAATCGGTCTTTTGGCCTACTGCCAGGCATCATCGAAGTCCCAAGAAGACTTAGAATGGAATATGCATCGGGCACACTGGCTGTCTGTGCAGCCTTTATCTTTTCATTCCTCAACTTGGTCTTGGGCCTTGCTATATGCGCTGGCATGTTTACCTACTTTGCTATAGCCGGTCGAGGTGATCGGCCCGCGTAGCTGATAGCTAATCGTTGCCCTTGTCCATTGGACCCGTGCATTGAATTGATCGGTAAAGTAAGTGGCAGATGAAGGACTACCGACTACCGACTACCCATACTGTTCGTCTTTCGTCGGCTTGATTACTAACTCACCTTACGCAGCCAATGGAGAAGATGATAGACTAAAGGCATGACGAACAAAGAAGTGCTCGATCTGTACAGCGATTACCTGATTAGCTCCTTCGGCCAGACCACAGGGACAGGTCTGAGCGCGTTGCTGGGGGGGAGCGTCAGCCATGACCGTATTCAACGCTTGTTGTCCCAAAGAGAGTTTACCAGTGTTGACCTGTGGCATTTCGTCAAGCCTCACGTGCGAGCCGTTGAGCTTGAGCACCCAGAGGGGTGCATCATCGTGGACGACAGCATCTCGGAGAAGCCATACACCGATGAGAACGACATCATTGCCTGGCACTGCACTACGACCACTCTCAAGGGCGCACGGTCAAGGGCATAAACTTTCTCAGCGCCCTGTACCATGTGAGCGGGTTGGAAGTGTCGCTGCCGATAGGCTTCCGGTTGGTATCCAAAACCGAGCAGTACGTGGACCCCAAAGACGGTAAGACCAAGCGGGGTGACCCCGTCAGCAAGAACGAGCACTACCAGGCTCTGCTCAGACAAGCCTGCCACAACCAGGTGCGCTTCCGTTTCGTGCTCTCGGACGTGTGGTACGCTTCGGCAGAGAACATGCGCTTCGTCAAGGGTGAGTTGCACAGGGACTTCATCATGCCCCTGAAGACCAACCGCAAGATAGCCCTCAGTGAGGCGGATAAAAGGCAGGGCAAGTATGTGCGTGTGGACCACATTGCCCTGGAAGTGGGCGAGACGAGGATAATCTACCTTGAAGGGGTAGACTTTCCTCTGGCGCTGTCGAAGCAACTCTTCGTAAACGAAGATACAAGCCAAGTCGCTCAGTATCTGGTGTGCTCCAATGTCCAACTCACCTGCGAGCAGATCACAACAATCTACCAGAAACGGTGGAACGTGGAAGAGTATCACAAATCGCTCAAGCACAACGCTTCTTTGGAGCGTTCTCCCACCCACACAGTATGCACTCAGACTAACCATCTGTTTGCCTCGTTGTGTGGCTACATCAAGCTTGAATTGTTGAAGTTGTCCAATCATCTGAATCACTTTGCTCTAAAGAGCAGCATCTACTTGCGGGCCATGCAGGTTGCCTTCGATGCCCTCCCTCACTTGCTCCCTGTTCGCCTCGCTGCGTAAGGTGAGTTATTACCTTTGTATCAGGCAACTCACGCACTATCTGTCTGGCGGCCTCTATTCCGTTCAAGACAGGCATCTCAATGTCCATCAGAACGACATCTGGGCGCAACTCGGAGGCCAGTTCAACACCTTCGGCACCATTTGCCGCGCCGCCCACGACTTGTACGCGTGGATCCTTCTCGAGCATGGTTTTTATGCCCGACCGCACCAACTCATGATCCTCTACAAGTAAGACTCGAACGTTCATGTAAGACTCCTATGCTCCTTGTGTGTGTTGTCTGGTGGTTTCGACGATGTTCTCCTCAGCAG
>JBBSGN010000148.1:0-6644 GCA_038254085.1 Chloroflexia bacterium
AAGACCGCTCGATACCCCTCAAACTGACATTGTCGCACCCCAACCTGGGCAGCTTCACCTACATCGCCACCAACCTCGACCTGAACCAGCCGATAGACGCCTCGCAGTTTGTGTTGCAGGTGCCAACCGGGGCCAAGACGGTTGACCTGGACGCGAAAGCTGCCAAAGACGAGGGCTTCCACGAGTCGGTAACATTGCAGGAGGCCCGCGATTTGGCAAAGCACGCAGGGTGGAAACTTCTAGAGCCTGGATACGTGCCCGA
This sequence comes from Chloroflexia bacterium, assembly GCA_038254085.1. Classification (GTDB taxonomy): domain Bacteria; phylum Chloroflexota; class Chloroflexia; order QHBQ01; family JADMIH01; genus JADMIH01. The sequence goes on from JBBSGN010000148.1 coordinate 263, forward strand.
TGGTGTGAAACTAACTCAAGTACTACAAATACACAATCAGACAGCGACCCCTGGTAATGGGTTCACGCTGTACTACTATTCACAAGCAGCCAACTTTGCGCTCTCTGAGGAGAGAACCCCGACAAATGCCGCAGCTGGTTGGTGCCCTGACCACGGCGACATCAAAAATCTCACCGTGCGGGGAGCTAAAGCAGTAGCGTGCCCGTCCGGCGACTGGTCTAAGAAAGTAACGCTCACCTGGCAGGAAAAGGATAGCGGCGTAATAGTAGCGATACACGGTGGCCTGTCACTCGACGAAGCCGTTAAGATAGCCAAAAGCCTCCAGTAGGAGATGACCCAGCCCGCCACTATTGCCCAGGCCGATACCCTAACACCCAGCACCCAGCACGTAGCACCCGATTCAGCCCTCAGCACTGACATCCTCCGGCTGGTGAACCTCACCCGCCAGTACCGCATGGGTTCCTCCGTCGTAGAGGCCGTTGCAGGCATTGACCTCAATATTGCGCGGGGCGAGGCGGTGGCCCTGGTTGGGCCGTCCGGCTCGGGCAAATCTACCCTGCTCAACCTGATTGGTGGCCTGGACCGGCCCACTTCGGGGGAGATTTGGGTGGACGGAGAAAATATCGCCCGGGCACCCGCTCGGAACCTCGTCGAGCATCGCCGCAAGCGCATCGGCTTTATCTTTCAGAGCTTCAACCTCCTACCCTACCGCACCGCTCTCGAAAACGTGGAGGTCCCTTTGATGCTCTCTAACCTGCCCCGCGCCGAGCGCCGAGACCGCGCCCGGCAATTGCTTGAGCAGGTCGGTCTGGGCGGGCGTACTGACCACCGCCCGTCCCAGCTTTCGGGCGGCGAGCAGCAGCGCGTCGCCGTCGCCCGCGCTCTAGCCAATCGCCCCGCCATACTCCTCGCCGACGAGCCGACCGGCAACCTCGACAGTGCCACCGGCACCGAAGTCATGCGCCTGTTGCGCGACCTCAACTCACACGGCCTCACCCTCATCCTCGTGACCCACGATATGACCGTAGCCTCCTACGCCGACAAAATAGTGCGCCTGCGGGATGGGAAGGTGGTAGAGATTGAGGTGGTTAAAGCCGGTGTTCTTTAGTATTTATTCAGTAATTATTCACGGCAGAGGCGCAGAGTACGCAGAGGACCGCTGAGATTGTTGTTGTTTTTATTACTCTGTGCCTCCGCGGTGAATAACGTCTAACAATAGCATGAGAATCAGCGACACAATCCTTTCCGCAACACAAAACCTCGGCAGGCGCAAGGTGCGCACCCTGCTCACTTCCATCGGCGTGTTCGTGGGCATACTGACCGTCGTTACGATGGTGTCCCTCGGCATCGGCATACAAAAGCAGATAACCGACACCATAAAGGCGTTCGGCCTCGAAACCGTCTTCGTCAGCCCTCTGACAGACAGGCAATCTCCGGGCGCGATCAGCGAAGCGGCCCGCCCCCACTACGACAAGCCCCTCACCCCAGCCGTGATACAACAACTCAGGGCCTTGCAAGGCGTAGCGTCCATAGAGATAACGTTTGACCTGCCCGAAGCGCCTGAAACCACCCTCACTGTAGACGGCAAGACCTTCCCCATCGTCGTTCGCAATGAAGACCCACAGGAGCGCATCTTCACTTCGCAAGAAACGACCCTGGCGGGCAAGCCCCTGCCCGATACGCCCGAAGCCAGGGGACTGGTCCTGAGCCAGCGTCTACTCACAGGAGCAGGCTACACGCAGCAACAGTTCGCCTCTCTGGTCGGTAAGCCCGCCACTGTTACCATCACCGCGCCCAGGGGCGACAAAGCCAACTTTCAGACCACCATACTCGGCGTGAACAACGCCCGGCGCGGCAGGGTTGACGCCGGTGTGGATATGGGCAACGCCGATAAGGTTGACATCAAAAGCTGGTGGTACAACGACCCCAACATCCTCCAGACCGACGGCTATTCGGGCGCCGTCCTGCACACCGCAGGTATCAACGACGCCACCCGCGTCTCACACCAGGTCAGCGATATGGGTTATAGGGCAAACTCGTTACAGAACTTGCTCGACCAGGTGAACCGCATATTCGCAATACTACAGATTATGCTCTCCTCGGTCGGCCTGCTGGCCTTGTTGGTGGCCTCAATCGGCATCATCAACACGATGATCATGGCGATCTACGAGCGCACCCGTGAAATAGGCATCCTGAAGGCCCTCGGCTCGTCCAACGGCGATGTGCTGCGTATGTTCATGGTCGAGGCCGGGCTGATCGGCCTGCTGGGCGGCGTCGTGGGCGTACTGAGCGGCTGGGGCCTCGGCCTGGTGCTGAATCGGGTGATAAACGACTACCTCAAGGGCGAACAGATACCGATAGACGCCCCCTTCTTCGTCGTCACCTGGGACCTGGTGGCCGAAGCCCTTATCTTCGCTACGCTGGTGGGCATCGTGGCCGGCCTCTATCCTGCCTTCCGAGCCGCCCGCATTGATCCACTGGCAGCGTTGCGACATGAATGAGAACTGAGATGCCCCAGGCTTAATAGCGAATATATTCGCAATCACGCTCAACCTTTCTCAATTAAAGTACACTCATATGCACCGAGGCGCGGTTGAGCCATTACCCGATTGGAACCTTAGGCTGTCGTCAACAAAAAGTGCAGGGCAGCTTCTTACTCTACTGCCAGCCCGAGGAATGCCTGTTGGATTTTTGGGTCGTTGAGCAGGTCGGCTCCTGAGCCTTGGAGCGATATCTGGCCGGTCTCCAATACATAGCCATAGTTGGCCTGCTCAAGGGCGACCTGCACGTCCTGCTCGACTATCAGCAGCGTGGTGCCCTGGCGGTTGACCTCGTTTAGTATCCCAATAAGGTCTTCTACAATCACCGGCGCAAGACCTAGCGACAACTCGTCCACCATGAGGAGCTTGGGCCGAGACATGAGGCCGCGGGCGATTGCCACCATCTGCTGTTCGCCGCCCGATAGCTTGACCGCCAGCGTGTTGAGGCGCTCCTTGAGGCGGGGGAAAAGTTCGGTCACGCGCTCCACGTCTTTGATGATGGCTGCTCGGTCTTTACGCAAGAAAGCGCCCATGCGTAGGTTCTCAAGCACGGTGAGCGCGCCGAATAGACGCCGCCCCTCGGGAACCTGCACGATGCCCGTTGCCACGATGTCATGAGCGGGCAGGTCCGCGATCTGTCGCCCCGCCAGCATGATCTCCCCGCTCAGGGGTTGTAGTAGGCCACTGAGCGTTGAGAGGAGTGTGGTTTTGCCCGCACCATTGGCCCCCACCAGGGCCACGATTTCCCCCTCGTAGACCTCCAGTTCTACATCGTATAACACCTGCACATCGCCGTAAGCCACGTTCAGGCCGCGCACCTGTAGCAGTGGAACAGCGCCTCCCGGCGCGCGTCTTCGTACAGGCGCTTCTATCATTGCACGCCTTCCGGCGGCAGCTGGCTCTGTGGGCGGGGGGCGGCGTGCGCCTTTGCGTAGCGCTGGCCGAGGTAGGCTTCAATCACGGCCGGGTCGGACATGACCTGGGCTGGCGACCCTTCGGCGATTTTTCGCCCGTAGTCAAGGACCACCACCCGGTCGCACACACCCTGTATCACTTTCATCACGTGCTCTATGACCAGAATGGTTACGCCCGATGCGTTTATGCGGCGGATCAACTCCATAGCCTGGTCTATCTCTTGCCCCCGCAGCCCGGCCATTACCTCATCGAGCAACAGCAATTCGGGGTCCATCGCCAGGGCTTTTGCCAGTTCAAGCCGCTTGCGCCCCGCAATCGCGAGCGACTCCGCGGGACTGTCGGCCTGGCGGGCGAGGTCCACCAAACGCAGCACGTCGTCAGCGTGGGCGAACGCCTGGGCTGCACTCCGGCGACTGCCCCCGTGCCCGTACATGGCGCCCACCGCCACGTTCTCCCGCACGCTCAGGTTCTGGAAGGGCCGAACCACCTGGAAAGTACGCGCTATGCCGAGGGAACCTATGACGTGGGCGAGCATCTTGCTAATTACCTTGCCTTCAAAGAAAATCGTGCCGCGCGTGGGCTGTGTGAGACCCGTGACAAGGTTGACCAGCGTGGTCTTGCCCGCCCCATTTGGCCCTATCAGGCCCAGGATCTCCCCCCGTCGCACGTCGAAACTGATGTCCTCCACCGCCGCCACGCCGCCAAAGTGCTTGCTGACGCTATCCACGCGCAGGACCGTCTCGACCTTACCAGCGGCGGACGACCGACGACGGACGACCGCCATCGGGAGATCGCCATTTTCTTTTACCTGTTGCCCGTCACTCATAACCCTTCCTTCGCTGTACCTGCCCGCACTCATCCCCAGCTATCAGCTTTGTTTGCCTACTGCCGTCTTTAATCCTTCGTCCGTCTAAACCCTATTCGCCACCAGGTTCCGCAAGAGGACGCGCCAGCGCAGCGGCACACGCCCGCTCACGAACTCCAGGATGCCGCGAGGCAGGAACAGTATCAGCAGGATCACGAATCCCCCGAAGAAGACCGGACGCCAGTCGCCCGCGCCGAACAACTCGGTGAGCGCCTCCTGCAGGGCATACAAAGTGAAGGTGCCGATCACAGGCCCCCATACCGTGCCCGCCCCACCGATCAGGCAGATAATAATTACTTCCAGGCTGCGATATGGGTCAAATATACTCGTCTGGTCGGGCAGCACCGAGCCGTTAGCCAGCGCCTGCAGGCCCCCGGCCAGGCCCCCGAACACGGCACTGGCGGCGAAGGCCGCTATCTTGAACAAGGTCGTGTTGACGCCCATGACGGCTGCAGCCTCTTCATTGGCCTTGATAGCGCGCAGGCCATAGCCGAACTTGCTGCGATTGAGCAGCCACAGAAACAGCACGCCCACAGCCAGCAGCCCCAGCCCGGCTAGATAGAGGGACAGGTTGGTGAACTCGAGTTCAGACTTGTGGACGGGCGGCAGGATAATGCCGCTGGCTGCGCCCAGACAAAAGAGCGGCTGGTCGCTCCAGGGCAGGGTAACGCAATCGAGATTGTTGACCAGCTCGCGCACGGCGATGCCTATACCCAGCGTGGCGATGGCGAAGTAGTGGCCCCGCAAGCGCAGCACCACCAACCCAATCAGCACTGCGGCTATGGCTGGCACGACCCCACCAAGCAGCACGCCCAGCCAGTTCGGCAAGCCGTAAGTGCCCGGAGCCTCGGCCACGATGACCGACGCTGTGTAACCCCCCAGACCGAAGAAGGCCGCCTGTCCAAAGGCCGCGTACCCCGTGAAGCCGCCGATAACGTTCCAACCTATAGCCGCCGTGCCTGCAATGTACACGCCGGTAAGGGTCAGCAGGTTGTCGCTGAGCAAAGGGGCAAGGAGCAGCAGCAGCGCCAGGACAGGCAAGGCGAGGCGATTGAGAGTGGGTCGAATCCGCTGGGCGACCAAGAGACCGAGGGCCAGGCCCACCAGCATGATCAGCAGGTTCATCAGTGGTAGCCCTCTTTGCCCAGCAGGCCGGTGGGCCGCACAACCAGTATTAGCACCATTGCCAAAAAGATCAATGCCTCCTTGAGCGCGCCTAGCTGGAACCCGCCAACACTGGCGGACGACACCACCTGGTCGAGCAAGCCAAAGACTAGCCCGCCAATCAGCGCGCCGGGGATGCTGCCAAGCCCGCCCAGCACTACCACCGCAAACGCCCGAATATTATATATCTCGAACGAGTCGGGAGTGAAGCTATACCACGTGGAGACCAGCGTGCCCGCAGCCGCCGCCACCAGCGCGCTCAGCGCATAAGTGATGGCATAGATGCGCGCCACGTTTATGCCCATGAGCCGAGCCGCGTTTGGGTCCATGCCCACTGCGCGAATCGCATTGCCGGTGCGCGTATAAGTGACGAACAGATAGAGGCCGCCCGTGAGCAAGAGCGCCACCGCAAAGGCGACCAGCTTCGTCCAGTTGATAATGATGTCGCCCACCATGATAGCAGCGGCGCTGTAGGTGGGGTTCACACCTCGCTGGTCGCCCGTGAAAAAGACCCGCGCCAGGCTGACTATGAAGGTCTGGAAGCCAAATGTTAGCACGAACGTCACCAGCAAGGGCGCGCGCATGACCAGATTGATCACATAGCGCTGGAGCAGGAAGCCCACGACGAACAGGAGGATAGTGCTGATGGGTAACGACAAGAAGGGGTCGAGGTGCAAGGCGCTGAACAGGTAGAAGGTAACGTAGGCGCCCAGCATGATAAAAGCCGAGTGCGCCAGGTTGACGATGTTTAGGATGCCCCACACCATCGAGAAGCCCAGCCCCACCAGCCCCAACAGCCCGCCGAGCAAAAGGCCATTCACAAGCACTTGCGCGGTCATTAGTTATTCATAAAAACTTATAAGTATCAAGCGGTGGGCAGTAGCGCCCACCGCTTGAT
>JBBSGN010000149.1:0-6616 GCA_038254085.1 Chloroflexia bacterium
CAGCAGGTGCCGCCTGCACCCGAGCGGGCCAAGGAGGGCACCAATTGGCGCGAGTTCTTGAGCCATTACGGGCAGCAGTTCATGGCTTGCGACTTCTTTACCATCGAAACTGCTTGGTTGAAGACTCTCTACGTGTTCTTCTTCATTGAGTTGGGTAACCGCCGGGTGCATTTCGCCGGCTGCACGGCTCATCCAACGGCGGAATGGGTCACCCAGCAAGCTCGTCAACTAACCTGGACCCTGCAGGATAAGCAATTGCCCATCCGGTTCCTGATCCGTGACCGGGATGCCAAGTTCACTGCAAGTTTCGACACGGTGTTTGCGGCTGAAGACGTCAAAATCATCCGCACCCCGTACAGAGCACCCCGAGCGAACGCGTTCGCTGAAAGGTGGATCCGCTCGGCCCGCGAAGAGTGCCTGGACCGGCTGTTGATACTGGGCGAAGGTCACCTCCGCCGTGTGATGAGGGAATACATTGGCTACTACAATCAAGCCCGTCCCCACCAAGGCATCGAGCAGCATTGCCCCATTCCAATCGATAGTGCTCGCAGAGACGGTGCAGTGAAACGTCGTGACGTCCTTGGCGGCATCATTCACGACTACCATCGGGAGGCGGCATGAGAGCCACTGAACATATGGATGAAGTTACCGCACACTACAGGGTCCTTGTGGACATCAGTTCGACGAATGAGCTCCTACTTTTAGCAAGGACCACCAGAGGACGTGTGGGAAGCCTCGAAAGTGATCTGTACGTGGCCGGGGCGGACGGCGCAGATCCCCGGCCCATCTACTCCTACTCGGGAGGTTTTCACGGTGCTCAGTTTAGTCCTGAGGGCGACTATATACTGGTAACGACTTATGCCCCCTCACAGGACGGGCAGAGTGAACAGGTGGCCGTGGTGCTGCTCAATATTAAGGCGAACATTCCGCCGCGTCTGCTGGCTCGGAAGACAACTACCGACACAGACCGCACCTTTTTCATCTCTCTCGGTTCTGCATTCCTGCGCAAAGGTAGCGACAAGGAACTTGTCGTGGTTGCCGATGTGGGCCTGAGCTCCACTGCACTCAGCATATTCGACCCCCTCTCGCCCGCTTCAGCTCTAGCTAGAGTAACGGTAGATGGCACGCCATATCGTCTTTTCAGGGCGGACTCCTTTGACTCGGACGGGTCAATAGTGCTTGTATGGCAGACACGCCCCAGTAGCATATCTTCTGCCGGCTGTGGCAGGGTAATGGTGCTTGACGTCGCGGTTCGTGGAGAGGCCCAACTATATAGTTTTGGTCAGGCCGCGCAGCAGGTGCTTACTGGGGCGTGGCTCAGGGAGCATCACTTGTTGTACAGCAGCTACTCCCTGAGTACGGAGGTCCGGCAGCCGAGGCGGTACTTTATGAACAGCGTGCCCCTTGCGGATATAGGCTCGGAGTGGGCCACAGGCAAGACGATCTACGATGCTACGGTGCCTGCATCCCAGCCTTATTCGCTGCCAGTCTCCGTGAACTGGTATCTTGGATCCGGCCCCCTGTCTTACATCACAAATGGCTCACTCCGTGTGCGCACGTTTGATGCACGTGGCGCAAGTGACACTGGCATCGATTTGCCCCTGGAAAGTGGCGTAACACAGATCTATCAAGTGCCGGCCCCAAATACGTTGGCGTTGAGGTAGGTCTAACGTCCAGGATCCAATAACTCACATGGGAACGGTATGAAGGCGAGCACGCCGGGCTATTCGGCGGCCGAGCCGCCTGCACGGCAAAGTCGCTCGCCGGTGGTTCGATTACCGGAGAATATGCATGCACCCAAACGGGCTGCATAGTTGGCGGCGGTCATACCGGCAGAGGCTCCTCCTACAACGACCAAACCGTACCGGCACGCCGCAGCCACATGTGAGCCCCTTATCGCGTTCTGCCAACACCCGAGTTGATTTCTTGCCGTACGGCACACAGCTATATCTGCAAATATTCACGCGCCCCATATCCAAAAATCTGGCGCGAAACTGTTGACTGGCGAGCAAACCAGCAGTATAATGTTTGAAATCTGCTGATATCTGAAATTTTAGATATTACACATCATAACTCACAACAAGGGAAGTGGCCCTAGCACAGGAGTACATGCGTGTCTGACCAATTACTATATCACTCACCCCCGCAGCCGCTCGAGGATATAGCCCCTATTCAACTCTCTTCGGCCACAGATGCAGTCTATGAGATCCTGCGGCAGCAGATTCTCAACGGTAGGCTGGCTCCCGGCCACCGCCTGGATATGCCCCAGCTTGAAAAGCAGTTGGGTGTGAGCCGCAGCCCCCTCAAAGACGCCATCAACAGGCTCGCGAGTGAAGGCGTAGTCGAGGTGCAGTCGCGCCGCGGTACCTTCGTCACGCCGTTGAGCGACCAGCGCCTGAGAGAGAACTTTGAGGTGCGCGCTATCCTAGCGAGTGGCGCCTGCCCTTTGATCATCGAACGGGCCACGAAGGACGAGCTTCGAGAGGTAGAGCGTATGCTGTCTCAGATGACCGCGCTCGTGGAACGTCCGGATTGGCAGAGCCAGCTGCCGGCTTACCTTGTCATAGACCGCGAGTTCCACCACCGCATCATCGGCATGGCGAACAACGAGCGTCTCACGGAACTACATGAGCAAAACACTATCTATCTTGTGATCGCTCGTATCCGCCTTTTCTATACCAGATCAGAGGTGATGGAGTCCCACCAGGATCACGTGAATATAACAAGGGCACTTGCGGAGCGCGACGCCGAGGCGCTGCGTTTCCACGCTGATACCCACATCAAACGCGCCTACGAGGCAGCTCTAAAGAACCTGGAGCGCGAACGCGACGCCATAGAGCACAAAGGCGATGCGGAAGCATCCCAGCTTATTGGGGGACATACAAGATGACGGCCCAACGCCACCTTGAGCGCGAGGTGGTAGTCGTTGGCCTCGGCCTGTCTCCGTTCTCGGGCGACCGAGTGGACGCTTCGGTACGAGACATGGTGGTGGAGGCTGTGCTGTCAGCTTTAGCCGACGCTGGAGTTGACATGGCCGATATCGAGCATGGCCTGGCAAGCTACGAGAGCGACCACTTCAACCGGCAGATGACACTGGGAGCTATCCTACACGATAGCATCGCAATGTGCCCTAAGCCATCCGTGCGCGTAGAGGGTGGCGGCGCCACCGGCGCGCTGGCGCTGCGCACAGCTTTTGCGTACGTGCGAAGCGGGCTGTGCGATTCCATAATCGTATATGGGGGCGAGCAAAACGGCAAGAGTGTAACGTCGACCACGGCGCAGCAGCTTTTTGCCCTTTCCTCCGACGCGGACTGGGAGATGATGGTGGGTGGCACTTACACCGGTTACTACGCTGTTATGATGCGCGAGCACATGCGCCTGTACGGTACTACCGAGCGGCAGTTCGCGCACATTGCGGTCAAGAACAGGCGTAACGCAAAGAATAATCCCATAGCGCAGAAGCCTATGGAAATCACGGTCGATGACGTGCTTGCCTCCCGGCCCGTGGCCGAACCGTATAAGCTGCTCGACTGCAGCCTCCTTTCAGATGGAGCAGCGGCACTCCTCCTGGCGACACCGGAATGGGCGCATGCACACTCTACGAAGTGGGCCTCCCGCCCGCCCGTCTACTTCGTGGGTACGGGCTGCGGCACCGACTTCGTGCGCCTGGGCGACCGCCCCCGGCCGTACCCTGGACTCGCACATTTCAGAGGGAAGCGAGAGGCCGCCCAGCAAGCATACGCGATGGCAGGTGTGACAGACCCCCTGGAGCAGATAGACGTCGCCGAGCTTTACGACTCCTACAGCGGTGCTGAGCTGCAGGCTTACGAGGCACTCGGCTTTTGTGAGTACGGTCAGGGCGGGCCCGCGTCAGAGTCGGGCATGTTCGATATGGGGGGTAAACTGCCTGTGAACACTTCCGGGGGCTTACTTGGAAGGGGAGGTCCGGTGGGCGCAACCGGCATTGCCCAGGCAGCCGAGATCGCGCTGCAACTGTGGGGAGCGGCAGGCGCCCGGCAGGTGCCCGGTGCCCGCCTAGGCCTGACAGACACCCACGCCGGCACAGGCACCATCTGCGTGATCAACATATTCGAGCGGCGCGACTGAAAGAGTGTACGGTAAGCAACGAGGCTATATGGCAGAAGGTGATCTGGTCAGATCCAAAATAAGGCAGCTTACAGCTGCCGATCCGTGGAAGCGTTCACCTGCGGAGGACCCGTGGTCGGCGTTTCGCGAGGTGGCGTTGATCGCTCTTGAGTGGGAGCAGCACTACCGCCACAGCCTCGGCAAGAACTCGAAGTTCTTTCTGGCGCTGGAGCAAAAGCAGCTGCTGGCGACTCACTGTCCGAACTGCAGCTTTACGTGGATGCCGCCACGTCCCGTGTGCGCCAGGTGCCTCTCGATAACCGAATGGGTGGCGTTAAGCGGCAAAGGCACGCTCATCGGCTATACGGCGCAGTATTATGCGCCCTCATTCATCAAGTTGGATGCTCCATATGTGCTGGCCTGCGTCCACCTCGAAGGCGCTGATACCCTATTCATGCACCTGCTCCGTGGGTATGGGGCATTACAAGATGTAGAGGTCGGAATGCCTGTATACGCGGCTTACGCCTCAAGCCCTGTGCAGCACCCTTTGCACCTGATGTGGTTCGAGCCGTTCATTGAGGCTACAGAATGGGCAGGCGCCGGAATAGAGGAGAGATGGCAGGCTGGGGTGTGATAGGCGCGGTAAGCGACGAGATTGCACCGTTCATCGAGCAGATGGAGATCAGGGAGCGTCGCCGGTTGGGGGCTGCTGACCTCTACTTTGGCACCTTGTGCGGGCAGCAGGTAATCGTTGCGCGCAGCGGAGTGGGCAAAGTGAATGCCGCCGCTGCTACCTCGGCCATTCTGCTGCTCGCCGAGCCGGCCTCACTCATCACACTGGGCTCAGCGGGCGGCATAGGTGAGGCATTGCAGATAGGTGACGTAGTGGTGAGCAGCCGTGCTCTACAACATGACGTCGGAACATACTACGCTGGAGAGTTCCGCTCTACAGGCATGCCTATGTACAGCGAAGACGGTATCGCGCAGCCCGCTGGCAATCTTGAAGCCGATGCAGTGCTTGTGCGTGAGGCAATACGCCGCTCGATTGGGCTGGGGCTAAAATCGGCATCCGGGGCGGCGGCGCGCGTGCTGTCCGGCACTGTTGCCACGGGAGATAGCGTGCTGGCATCCACAGAGAAGCAGGTCTGGCTGCGGGCCGCGTTCAATGCCTCGATAGTTGATATGGAGAGTGCGGCAGTGGCGCAGGTTGCCGCTTCGCATAACGTGCCCTGGATCGCGGTGCGCGCCGTAAGCGATGCCGCAGACAGCAGCTTGCCCGAGGAGCTGGTCGGCTTTGGCGACTTCACAGACGGCACCCGGCACCTGCTGGGCGAGGCGGGCGGCACTGTCTCGGCAGTGGTCGAGGAGTACCATACGGTCCTGAAACTGGCGGCGCACAATGCCGCAGCGGTGGCCCTAGCTCTTATTTGCGGGTAGCGCAGAGCGCGGCCGGTTACTGGCCAAGTCTGGTAGCGCTTGACCGGCGGGCGCTTATCTCTTCTGGAGGGGGTATGGGTAAGGTAGGGGGGGCGATCCGACGCAACAAGCTAATAAATCAGCCGGAGCGAATAGTGCCCGAGTTGCTGGAAGGCTTTGCGGCGGCTTACCCCGATATCGTGCAGCTCACCGGTGACGGTATAATCGTTCGCCGCACGCCCAAGGAACAGGGTAAGGTTGGACTGGTGATCGGTAATGGCAGCGGTCACGAGCCCGCGATGATCGGCTGGGTAGGGCGGGGCCTCTTTGATGTCAACGTACCAGGAGAGATATTCGCCGCCCCCGGGCCATCCCGCATCCTGCGCGGTATCAAGGCAGCAGACCGGGGCGCCGGAGTGCTCGTGGCTGTGTCGCACCACGCAGGGGACCTCATGAACGCCGAGGCGGCGCTTGAGCTGTCCTCCGACCAAGGTATAAAGAACGTCGATATGGTTGTGCTATACGACGATATTTCGTCCGCGCCCCGCGACCGTCCGCGCGAAAGGCGCGGCGCGGCGGGCCTTTTCTTCGTATGGAAGATGCTCGGCGCGATAGCTGAGACCGGGGCGGATCTTGCAGAATGCAAGCGCCTTGCCGAAAAGGTGCGCGACAATACTCGCTCTCTGTCAGCATCACTCTCGTCCTGTGCCCACCCTGTGACAAAGCAGCCGATGTTCGAAATGCCCGAGGACGAGATGGAGATCGGCACGGGTGTGCATGGTGAGCTAGGATCGGGCAGGCGCAAGATCGTGAGCGCGGACGAGACGGTAGACCTCATGCTCAACCCACTACTGGAAGACCTCCCGTTCAATGCAGGAGACGATGTGCTCGTGCTGCTGAACAACAGCGGCAGCCTGACTCTAATGGAGCTATTTATCCTCAACCGCCGAGTAGCACAGCGGCTCCATGAGGCAGGTATCAACGTGTACCACACGTGGATAGGTCCGTACGCTACCACCCAGGAGATGGCAGGCTTCGCGCTGGCGCTATGCCGGGCCGATGATGAGATGAAACGCTTATATGATGCACCCGCCAACGGAGCTTATTTCAAGTC
>JBBSGN010000150.1:0-6600 GCA_038254085.1 Chloroflexia bacterium
CAGAGACCGTCACGGCCCGCATGGTCTCATTACGCGCCTGTGCTAACGCCTGCAAATCAGCTTGCGTGCCCTCGAAAGGCCGCAAAGAGAGGTCTCGTGGGTCGTTCTGCCAGGGTTGTCCGATGCGCATGGGGTTGTCCTTGCTGCCTTGACATACAATTCTGCTCTACCCTATTATATCAGGTGATAGATGCGCCTGTAGCTCAGTGGACTAGAGCACCCGCCTTCTAAGCGGGGGGCCGCAGGTTCGAATCCTGCCAGGCGCGCATTCTCGATCTTGCCTGTTCTGTCCCGCGCTTTCCCTGCCCGCAGCAACCCGCCCGCGAACAGTCCGTTCTATTGTTGAGAGACGTTCCCGCTCATAGACCCTCTGCGCGCTCGAAAAAGATCAAGCACGCTTGCAATAGTCTGGTATAATATGTTCATGCCAAAACTGGCTGTTATTATTGTCAACTATAACACCGGCGACCTGCTCGCTAATTGCCTCCACTCGGTCTACGCGAGCCACTCCACCGACCCCTTCCATGTCATCGTCGTAGACAACCTCTCCTCGGACGGCAGCGCCGGTATGGTAAGGTCGCGCTTCCCCCAGGCCATCTTGATTAGCAGCGACCACAACGGCGGCTTCGGCTACGCCAACAACCTTGCCCTCAGGTGGCTGGCCCGCCAGACCGAATGGCCCTCCTCCGGCACGAACGGAGGCAGCATCGAGGCGAGCGGCTTGCAAGTCAGCGACGGCCCAGGCAACCAGCCCCGCGCCGAGATACCCGTCCAGGGCGACTCGCCATTCCGTTTCCCCTGCGACTATGTGCTTTTCCTCAACCCTGACACCGTTTTGCCTCCTGATGCGCTCGATGTGACAGTGGACTTCCTGAAAACGCACACAGAGGCGGGGATAATGGGACCGAAGGTGATCAAGCCGGACGGTAGCCTCGATCTGGCGTGCCGCCGCTCTTTCCCTACGCCCCTATCGTCGCTCTTCAAACTGACGGGGTTGAGTAAAGTGTTGCCCCACAACCGCCTGGTGGCTCGCTACAACCTCACCTACCTACAGGATGACCAGACCGCCGAAGTGGACTCGGTGATGGGGGCTTATATGTTAGTGAGGGCTTCCGCGCTAGAGCAAGCCGGCCTGTTCGACGAGCGATTCTTCATGTACGGCGAAGACCTCGATCTGGCATTTCGCATCAAGGAGCGCGGGTGGAAGGTATTTTACTATCCCGCAGTAGAAGTACTGCATCACAAGGGCGCGAGCAGCCGCAAGCAGAGTGATCGCTCGATACGCGAGTTCTATCGCGCCATGCGTATCTTCTATCGCAAGCACTACGCGCAACGCTATAATGGCCTGGTAAATGCTACCGTTAGCTTAGGCATAACCGCCAGGGGCACGCTCGCCCTCCTCCAGAACACCCTCCGCCCCGCCGAGCGCAAGCGCGTGACATAGGCGGGACTGAGAAGGCAGAAGGCAGATAAAGCTGATAGCTGATGACTAATCGTATGAGTGGGCGCGACAAAGGTGCTGATATACCGCAGATGATGGCTTCTAGCCGAGCGCCGGTGGCCGAGCCTGGGCGCGCGCCTGGGAGGCAGGGCAGTTCCGCGACGGCGCCAGTGCGTCCGATCTCGCCGGAAGAGGCCGGGCAGGTGGCACGGCAGGCCCAGGAGGCCCGCGCCGGACGCGCGCTGTTGCCTTCGCAGGATGATAATGGCGCGGCAGCTATAAGCATTCCTTCCTTGCCGCCCGCACCCCATGCGCCCATTCGGTTCACCCCGGTGCTGCTCGTGCTTGCCGAGATGCTGTTCGATGCGGTGGCTGTCGCCTCGGCTTTCGGCTTCGCCTACTGGCTCCGCTTCGAATCGGACATATTCCTCAAGTTCGTCGAGCCTGATGTGCCCACTTACGTTACCATGCTGTCTGTGACTGTGTCCACCATGCTTCTCACCTTCTACTTTAGCAGGCTGTACAACCTCAAGCGTGGCGCATCGCGGGTAGACGAGTTCTATAAGATCGCAGCCGCCGTCTCGATGGGCACTGTGCTGTCGCTGGCGACCAACTCGCTGATACTTGGCGAGAAGTTTATCTACTCCCGCCAGATACTTCTCACAGGCTGGCTCCTCTCTATTGTGGCCGTCACCTTCATGCGCTACGTATACGGGCTCGTGGTGGGCCAGCTACGCAAGCGCGGGGTGGATCGCTCGCGGGTGCTGGTGATCGGCACCGGCCCTACAGCCGCGATGGTCGTGGACCGGCTCGATTGGCATCGCACCCTGGGCTACAAAGTTGTCGGCGCGGTTGATACAGGGCGCACAGACCGGAGTAACCTCGCCTCGGTGAGTCGAGCGCCGGTGCTGGGCGAACTGTCCAGGCTGCCCGAGATCGTGCGTAAATACAAGGTGGACGAAGTGATCGTGGCCCTCAGCGCGGCCTCGGACAAGGAGTTGCGTGACGTTATACGGCTGGTGCAGGACGAAAGCGTATCGGTGAAGATTTACCCCGACGCTTTCCAGCTTATGACCCAAAACGAAGTAAGCGTTGGCGAGTTGAGCGGCCTGCCCTTGCTCAACGTGAAGGACATAGCCTTGCGCGGTTGGAACCGCCGCCTCAAGCGGGCCTTCGATATCCTGTTCAGCATGATGGTGCTAACGCTCGTCTCCCCGCTTATGCTGGTTATAGCCGCTTTAGTCAAGTTGACCAGCCCGGGGTCGGTCTTCTTCATACAAGAGCGCGTTGGTCTCGACGGCAGGCCCTTTCAATTGGTCAAGTTCCGCACTATGAAGATCAATGTGAAAGAGGAGGAGACCCCGAAGCTGCGCGAAGACCTCCCCGGCTGGACGATTCCCAATGACCCGCGCCGCACCAGGGTTGGCGCGTTCTTGCGCCGCTTTTCGCTCGACGAACTGCCCCAGTTCTACAATGTGCTGATAGGCGAGATGAGCGTGGTAGGCCCGCGCCCCGAACAGCCACAGTATGTTCAGGAGTTCGCCCAGAGCATAGATGATTACATGCGCCGTCACCGCGAGAAAGCGGGCATTACTGGCTGGGCGCAGGTCAACGACTTGCGTGGCGACAGTTCTATAGAAGGCCGCACCTACGCTGACCTCTATTATATAGAAAACTGGTCGCTCCTGTTCGATCTCAAAATCATCCTGCGCACTATCCTCGCCATGTTCCGGGGTAAGAACGCATACTGAAACGTAGCGCGTGATGCGTGATGCGTGATGCGCGAATGAGATGTCTCGCGCGCCGTCAATGTGAACCTGCGGCAAACCTGTACCTCTGCAACCACATCCCCCGTACCTCTTGTGGCGATCCATCGGCAACAACGCTCCCCGCCTGGCCGCGCCACCCGCCCGAAAAAACGGTGGGATTAGCGGTCATCAGGCCGAAGGCCCCCACCCCTTTCTGCTTCATCTCGGTTGCCCATTGGGCCAGGCGAGTGTCGCCCTCGGCAAGCATGATCGGGCGCGTGTAGAAATCGGCAGCCAGGTTGAGGGGGAGCCACCAGGTATCGGTCAGCAGAGGCTCTCTGTCCGGCAGACTGCTCGCCAGGCCCTGCCACGCGACTACC
Source organism: Chloroflexia bacterium (assembly GCA_038254085.1). Lineage (GTDB taxonomy): Bacteria > Chloroflexota > Chloroflexia > QHBQ01 > JADMIH01 > JADMIH01. The sequence goes on from JBBSGN010000150.1 coordinate 3,570, forward strand.
TGCGTGCGCTCGTCCCGTAGCACGGCGTAGCCCCTCACGCTGAACCCGAATCCGACCAGCGCAAGCGCAGCCCACACGACCAGACAGGTGGTCGCAAGCCTTCGCCATCGCGCTCCATAGGCCGTCCAGACGCGCCAGGCAGCCAGCAACGCCAGCACCACCAGCGCAGGATAGGCTGGGAGCAAATATCTCTGCCCCCACTCGTGGTTGCTGAAAGGTCCCAGGCCGCTCAGTGCGCTTATTATCAGAGTGTGCAAGCCGACGTAAAGTAGAACGACCGTGTACAAGAACCCGGCAGGAGAGAGCCGAGCGGGCTTAGCTTCTTCGGCCCCGCCCCGCGAAGGCCACAGCGCCAACGCCACAAAAGGGCTGGCGAGCAAAAAGCCGTGCAAATTGTGGTAAGGCTGGGCGGACAGCAGGACCGGCACCGTCACTGCCCCGATTAGAGCAAGCCCAAGCGTGAGCGCACCCAACCGCCAGGCCACAACCCTCTCTTGTGGGCGCACGAGCCTTCCCAATGCGGCGAGGGCGCACAAGGCGACACCCACCAACCCTATCGCCGCCTCCCACGCGGGAAACTTAGGAGATAAGGGGAACGCCTGCGGGCCGAACAGCGCGTCGGGTATCACGCGCCAACCTGCCGAGGCTATGTAGCGCAGGGCGGGCAGCCCGATACTAACTCCCGGTCCGTCTTCCGCGCCCTCGCTTCCGGCGAAGTACCACATGGCGTGCAGTGGCAAAATGGCGCCTTCGCTTATCACATAGAAGGCCCATAAAGGCGCCAGCGCCAACGCGAGGGCCAGCGCCCACGTCAGGAATCGCCTCCATACACGATTTCGCCACGCCATCACCGCGTATACGACGGTCATGACCAACGCCAGCACGTAAAGCTCCGAGCGGAAATATATCGCCACCGACATGAGCGCGCCACTGAGGGCCGTCCATGATAGGGATCGCCGCGCAGGACTCTCTCCAGCGAGCCCGCGTAGGGCTATCACCGCCGCGAGGAGGCTTAGTGTGACTAACGTTGAGGCTAGAGTATGCTCGAAGAAGAGCAGAGAGTAGATCGAGATAGGGGTGGCAAGCCCCACCAACGGCACGGCAATCCACGCCACGCCACGCGGCACGCCCACCGCAAGCGCCAGCCGGTAGGAGGCCCACATCGTGCCTAGCCCCGCCAGCAGCGGCACCAGGTACAGCCCCCAGAAGCCCAGCAGCTTCCAGGGTATGCGCGTGAGTAGGCCCAGAAATATAGGCCACTGGAGGTATATTCGCCCCTGCCCGTCCACATAATGTTGCTTGGGACTGAACGGCACAAACTCCAATCTGGGGTCGAGAGAGCGGGCCGGGTAGTTGATGGACCAGTCGAGGCCGGAAGGGGTGAGGCGCAGATTACGCACCTGCAAATACTTCGCCCCCGTGTCGTGGTGCGTCAACCCCTCCGGCGGCATAGCCACCAACGCGGCTACATATAACAGGCCAATTGCCAGGAGGGGGACGTAAAACGTAATACGTAATACGTAATGCGTAAAACGTGAAAGGTGATACGTGAAACGTGATGCGTGAAGGGGTTCTTCCTTACCCAATCTGGCGCGTCGAGCCTTATAATCGAAATCTATATACACGAATCAGTAACTTCTGTCCTTACCTCTTACCTATTACGTTTTACGTTTTACGAGTCCGTTTCACGCATCACGAACTCTTCCAACTGGTCGAACGCTTTCTGGGCGCTGGGCCAACGGACGGTGTACTTGCTCTCGCGGCCACCACCGCCTACTTCCAGGCGGATAAGGCCGGACACTCGTAGCTCGCGGATGTGGTGCGAGACTGTGGGGAGGCTCAACTTCAAATCGTGGGCCAGCGCCTGTAGAGAGCGCGGCTCGGCGGCAATCAAGCGCAGCAGGCGCAGCCGCGTGGGATCGCCCAGGGCGCGCAGCACCAGCATCGCCTCGTCCGGCACCGACTCGCCGGGAACCAGTTTATATCCGGGTGGGCGTGCGCCCCATACCAGCACCATCTCGCGCTCGGTCGGCTGGAAGGTCACTACGAAAGGGTGACACCATACGGAGGGCGCCATCACCAGGCGGTTCAGGTCTATATCGGGGCTGATGGTGAAGCCGTTGGACAGGCGCTCTATCATGTCGGGCAAGCTAGCCGTGCGGGAAAGGGCTTGCGCGTCCTCCAGCATCTTTTCGAGCGCGCCTTTCTCTCGCTTCTCTTCCTCAGCGAAAAAGGCCGAGTAATATTCGCGCATAAGCGACAGCCAGCGCCTTTTGGTGGTGGCCGAATCGGCCATCTCCCTGAATAGGCGGCGCACTTCGACGGTTGACGGCGTGGGCAATAAGCGCAACCTGGCGACGATGTGCCTGCATTCCTCCACTTCGGCGTCGCTCATTTCCTGCCCGCTCGCAGTCCTGTCCATTATCTCATCGAGACCCTCATCCGATAAAGGAAGGAGCAGGCGGCGGGTGAAGTCTTGGTCGGGTATAGCTTCCACGTAATCGAGGAAGCGTCGGGCGTCCTTCGGTTGGTCCATTTCGAGGACCAAGTGCAAGGGCGTATAAGCCATCACCCCGAAAGGCTGGCTGAAAAGGGTCTTGAGGTCGGCCTGCGACTGCACCGACAGCCGCTTGCGCACCCCGGCTGCCCAGGGTGCGGGCACTCCGTACTGCTTAGGTCGCAGTATCGTTTGGACGCTGAGTAACAGGTCGTAAGCCGTGCCCCAGTCCCATTCGAGTGCAGCGGCGAGGCGGTCTTCTCTTTTTTGTGGGGCCTCAGCGGTTTCGGTCATGCTGGGTGATGAGTATTGGGCGTTAGGGCTTGTAGCACGAAGTTCGCGCAATCCTATAAATGGTTGCCCAAACCTTATTCGTTTCTGTTATTCGTGTTTGCAGAATTATAGGGGCGTTTGCCTAAAATAGCAAGGGGTTAAGGCGAAAATGCAGCCTTTTAGGCATGGTTTGGCGTTTGATCTCCCCTGTTAACGGCGTAAGAGTCGGCTATACGAATGCGCTCGGAGATGGTGGGGTGA
>JBBSGN010000151.1:0-6582 GCA_038254085.1 Chloroflexia bacterium
TCAGCACGGTGCCCTCGGCCTGGGTGGCGGTCACCAGCGCGATGCTCATCAGGTCGGAGGGGAAGGCGGGCCAGATGCCGTCGTCTATCTTGGGCACGGCCCCATGCGTGTCGTAGGCTACACGTAGGTCCTGCCCACCCGGCACCACTATATCTTCGCCTTCCACGCGCGCCTCGACCCCCAGTTTGCTGAAGACCAGGCAGGTCATCCTCATCTGCTCAGGCACCGCCTTATGTATCCGTAGCTCCCCGCCCGTTACAGCCGCCAGGCCGATGAAGCTGCCCACCTCCATGTGGTCCGACATGATCGTATGCTCGCCCCCATGCAGGGCCGCCACCCCGCAAATCCTTATGGTGTTCGCACCTATCCCCTCTATGTGCGCGCCCAGCGTGTTGAGCATCCGGCAGAGGTCCTGCACGTGAGGCTCCGAGGCGGCGTTGTGTATAATTGTTTGCCCGTCGGCCAGCACTGAGGCCAGGATAGCCTGCTCGGTGCCGGTCACACTCGCCTCGTCCAGGAAGATATCCGCGCCGCGCAGTCTGTCGGCACGCATGACGTACTGGTCCCCCTCTATCTCGACCTGCGCGCCTAACGCCCGCAACGCCAGCAGATGGGTGTCTATGCGCCTGCGCCCAATAGCATCGCCGCCGGGCTGTCCCACCACGGCGAAGCCGGTGCGTGCCAGCAGCGGCCCCGCCATCAGCAGCGACCCGCGCACTCTCGACCCCAGGTCCTGGTCGGGTTGCCCGTCTACCTCTCTGGCTTGGAAAGTGACCACGTGCTCGGTAGCAAGGGCCGAAGCGTCTACCTCTACGCCCATCGCCGCCAATATGTCGAGCAGCGTGCGTATGTCCGCGATATTGGGCATATTCCGTAGCGTTATAGGCTCGTCGGTAAGCAGACAAGCCGCCAGCATCGGCTGGGCCGAGTTCTTGTTTCCCGCAGGCGTTATCTCCCCCTCCAAGGGGTATCCGCCTTCAACAATCAGTCGTTCCATCTATCTCCTGACAAGTGGCGAGTTGCTAACGCATTATCCCATAAATGGTAGCCATCTCTTTAGCGAGTAAGCTATCCCTTGTCATTCCGAACGAAGTGAGGAATCACTATCCCTAGTACTTGCTCGGTTAGCACTTTCTCTCTAGCCCAGACATCCTACTTGGGATGGTGATTCCTCGCTACACTCGGAATGACAAGGGGTAGTGGGTAGGCTTGTATGCTGGTCACTAGACATTAGACACTCGTCACTTCATCGCCTCGCGCGCAATATTAGACTGTAATAAAGAGGTTGGTTCTCGGACGGGGGCTGTAATCTGAGCCAATTGGTGCCCGCGTGGAGTGCGCCGCCTGATAGGACCACCGACAGCACGCTTGGGTCGTCGGGCTGGCCTGCGGGTTGCACGGCGTGGTCGTTGAGGGTCACGGTGGGCGATGCTTGTTGTAACTTTTCGTCCTGCTGGATGGCGTAGCGCGAGAGCGCCCAAAGCGCGTCGGCGGTTGCCGAGGACGTACCCCATCCGGCCCCTTGCCGCAACTCCATGAGTGCAGTTGCGTATGTATGGGCTGCCGCCTGATAGTCCGATGCGCCCAGGCGTCCAGACCCCCCAGGGCGGGCCACGCTGCTTACCGCCACCAGCGCCTCTAACATCGGTGCGGACGCTTCAATTTGCGGGCCGGTCTCGGTTGCAAGCAGCCTATCTATCAGCGCCAATGCGTCGTCCGTCTGGCCTGCCTGCCACAACGCAAGCGCCAGCCATGCCTGTCCGGTCCGCGATAGCCCACTCTTATTCGTATTCGCACCCGGTGTCGCATAGACCATGCAGGAGCGAGCTAATTGAGGCTCAAGCAGGCCGTACACGGAGAGTGTGTACATTCCGTAGGCTTTCTCGTCCAGTTGAGCGGTTGTGGGTTCGTCCCCCACTGGGCGAGCAACCTCCCAGGAGAGGAAGGCCAGCCCCCTGTTGATTACCGAGCTATCTACCGAGGGCTGAGGCATGGGGAGCGAATCGGTCAGGGAGAGGTTCTGGCGGCGTGCGGCCAGCAGCACATGGGCCGTTTGGGTCATGCTGCTAGGCTCTATGCCGGCAAATTGACCACCCCAACCCCCGTCTTCATGCTGTGCCGCGTAAAGTTGCTGTAAGACCAGCGAACGCTTTACGCCGGGCAGCGCCAAGTATGACGGACCTTGCGATCCCGTGCGCTGGTAGGCGGACGTAACCGATGCCGAAGAGCTCAGGCGGGCCGCCGCAATGGCTACCTCATCCTGCCCGCTCGCAGCGGTGTCGTTGAGGCTGGCGGCTATATCAGCCAGAGCGGGCAGCAACGAAGTGGAGGCATGGACCTCCAACTGGACGTTGCCTGTCGACAACCCGGAAGGCACCTGCACCTTAATCATCTTTTCACTATCCAGTCTGCCTGCGGCGTAAGTCGTATCCACATGTGAGCTTGCTGAAGAGTCCACGTTCAGTAACCAGTGGCTTTCTATGCCTGCACTCGGCAAGAAGGAGAAGCGCAAGGCCGAATGCCCGGCCCTTTGCGCCGTGTAATTCCATAATAGGCGTTGCCATCCACCCGCCTCAACATTCACATCTTGGGCCTGCTGGCCCGTAATCTGCGCATCGTTGTCGCCCTGGGCGCGCACTCCGGACGATATAGCATCGCCGCCGGGATTGTGGACTACTACTGACACCTGTGCCGGTTGCCCGGCTTCGGTCTGCTGGGCAGGCGGCAACTGTATGGCCGGGCCGGGCAACACCGTCACCACCGACCAGGCGCGGGCATAGTCGCCATCGCCGGTGGCGGCCTCGGCCATGATATACCACAGGCCCGGAGTGCTTGGCATCGTCAGCGTGGTTGTCGTCACCTCGGCGGGCAGGTTGATGGAAGGCTCCCACCCCTGCGCGCTCTCGTCATTGGAGGCCCCCGACACCGGCCTGAGCCAAAGCGAAGCCACTCCCGCCAATTGCTGGCCCTCCGCGTCCTGCAAGCTGAGATGTACCGGAAGCGTCGCGCCGGGGGTAGCGGTGTAGGGAGTAGTGACCCTGAGCAGAGGGTCGTTCTGCCGAGCGGGCGTCAACTCTACCTGGCGGGAAGTGTTTATATCGGCCTTCCTGAAATAGATAGAGCCGCCTGCGAATCGTTGAGGAACGACCAGCGTGGCGTCGCCAATGCTCGCCAGATCGAGCGACCATGCCAACCGTTCACCCTCCCGGCTTTGCGCCATGACCAGCACGTCGCCTTTCACCTGTTCACTTTTTACCTGTTCAAGCCCTAGCTCTACCAGCCGCAGCCTTGCGCTGCCGTCGGTTGCCGGGCGGGCCACCACCGCAAGGTCGAGCGCCGGTGATACCAGTTGCCTCGCCCCCGACAGCGCGGCGTGCGGTAAGGTGAAATCGAGATAGGTGGAGGTTGTGCCGACCTTTTCGCCCAGGGCGGCCTCGACATTCAGGTAAAGGCCAGGATCGTTATAATCGGCGCTCCATGTGGGCAGCGGTGAGACGATAGTAGCGCGGCCATCGCTGCCTGTGGTGGCCGTCACGGGCTGCGATGCCCAGGAGTCGCCCAAAATGCGTAGCGTGGCCGTAATGAGTGCGCCTTCCGATGGTTCGCCGCGAGGCCCCAGCACGCTAACAGTGCGCGTGATAGCAGGCGCACCGGCGGCCTCGGACAAATCGGGGGCTATATATACGCCCAGAGTATCTGTGGGCGCTGCTTCCACCTGGACCGGAAAATCGCGCTGGGAGTCGCCCAGGCGAACTCGTATAGCGTATTGCCCCGGCTGAACGTCGGGCGACAGCTCAAACGAACCGCTTACGCCACCGGCGTTATCCGGCTTGAGGGTCAACACTGACACCGTAGCGCCATCTGGCGTAAGCAACGCCACCGCCACATCTTGCTCGGCTATGGGGGTGGAGGGCGGCGCATTGATGGAGTGATGGACGAGCGCACGGAAATTGACGGTTTGCTCCCGATGATACACGCTGAGGTCGGTCTGTAGGGTGGCGTTCAGGCTGGCGGGCGCATCTCCCCATGCGTCGGGGGCATTTAGAGTCAGGGCTGCGATATGGCCTTGCGGGTCGCGGGCCAGCGCCAGCGATGCGCCCGACCCCTTCGCAGAGGGGGTCCACAGCCCCGCCTCGTTCGTCATGCCCTTCTCTAACAGCGTGCCCGCAGGCGAGTAGAGCGACACTTCGCCGCCCGCCCACGCTCGGCCAGCTTCGTCGGTGGCCCACAAAGGCCCTCCGTTGGTCGTGGCAAGTCGGCGGTCGGTCACGACCACCAACTGCCAATCGGAGAGCGCCCCTGCCTCAGAGTTAGCATTGGCTGTCAGCAGATATATGTCGGGAGGCAGGCCGGATAGCTTGACGGCGCTGTCGGTGGGCAGATTATTGGCCTTAGCCTGTAAAGTTCTCACCGACGCTAGGCCAGCCATGAAGCCTGACGGCAACCCTGTGGGCCAGACACGGTTTTGCGGGGCCAACGCCGACAGACGCTCGGCGGGCAGCCGGTATAGCTCGAATGTAACTACGGGCAGGGGCACGCTGGCTTTATCCACAGCCTCATACCGCAAAGAGGCGGTGATTTTCGAGGAGGCTACTATCACCGGGCCATCAAGCAACCGTAATCTGGGTGTGGGTAGAGCAACGTCGTAGCTAAACTCGTAGGTGCGGCCCAGGGTATCGCCGCCCTGCGTGGGAGACATAGCGCCCATGCGGAGATACAGGCGACCTTCCGGCAGCGGGGCGACTGGGGAAATGGTCACTGCTCGCCCGTCATTATCCCACCGCAACGCGATAGGAATATTGCCTTTCGGCCCGGCGCTATGTAGCAGTATACGATCTCTGCTGTTGGCCTCGTCCATGGGCACGCTGAAATGGATAGCGAAGGTGCTGGTGGGAGCTACTGTGGCTCCCGACGCTACGTCCGGCGTTATGGCGTACGGCTCGCGGGTGCGGAATGACCACGAGACCGGCTCTTTCACAGGGGTGCCTGCCAGGGAGCGGGCCGAGCCGTTGAGCGTAACCGTGTATACCGTTCCCCGCAGAAGGCCGGGCGCGTGGGGCGAGAAGCGCATCTCGTTGTCGGCGGTCCAGGTGAACTCGCCCGCGGTGGGTGGGTCAATTTGCAGGGCCGCTTCGGTGGTGGCCCTGTCCATCGGCTGGTCGAAGCGCACGCTCACCGGCTGGTCAACGGCCACCTCTAACGAGTTAGCCTCGGGCACAAGACGTATCGCGCCCGGCACGGCCACCGAGCCTGCACCACTGCTCGACCCTGCGGCGATAGCGGGCAGGGGGGTCGCGCCTATCACCGAGCGCCCCGAATCGCTGGGGAACTCGAAGCCGAGCTTGTCGTACCACCAGAAGGGAGGCAGGACGTTCATCCAGTAAGCCATCCCGATGATTGCGAACAAAGAGACGGTTGCCGCCAGCGCGATGCGCTGCGGGGATGGGTCGAAACGCAGCAGGAAGCCCGCCGCGCTTAAGCGGAACCTGCCACGCGACATCGGCGTTGCACCGGGCCGGTGCAATGTGGCCGGCGAAGAGCGCCGGACCGTGCCTAGCACCGCGTTACGCACGCGGTCAGAGGGGTGGGTTTCGGGCACGCCTTTCAGCAGCACGTCGGTCTGGCGAACACGGGCCAGCCATGCCGCGCAATCATGGCACGACTCGACGTGGGCCAGCAATTCTCGGCGCTGGCGCGGCGTTACCTCGCCGTCCACGTAGCGTGACAGCAACTCGCGGTATCGGGGGCAACTCAAGACACGCCCCCCAGTTTATTGCCCAAGTCGTTCATATTGGGGGGTTCGCCGGTATGTGCCACCCGGTTATAAATCTGGATGAAAGAGTCTCTGGCCCGCGCCAGGCGGCTGAAGACGGTGCCCTTCGGAATCTTGAGGATCTCGGCTATCTCCTCGCATGAAAAGCCCTCCACCGAGCGCAGCACCAGGCAGACGGACAGAGCAGGCGGCATCTCTATCAGGGTACGGCGAACCATCTGAGCCTCTATCACCTGCGGCGCGAAGTCGTCCGAAGTGAGCTCGCCGCTTTTGTCGCTCTCCTCCAGCATCGGCATCCAGGTAATCAGCTTGCGGCGGCGCAGGTTGTCGAAACAGGCGTTAGAGGCGATGCGATAGAGCCACGCGCTGAGGTTGGAGTCCTGGGTGATGCCCCCTATGCTCTGAAACGCCTTGAGGAAAGTTTCCTGGGTGATATCGTCGGCCAATTCGAGGTTGCCGACCAGCCGGAAGACATAGCGGTGTATCTGCGCGCTAAAGTGCTCGTAAATAAGCACAAAGGCGTCGTTGTCGCCGTCGCGTGCTCGTTCGATAACTGCTATGTCCATAGAAGAAGGCCGGAAATCCAGTGAGCCGGTAGAAGCCGGAGCCGGTACGAGGGTTCGACGCGGTCAATATTGGCAATTTATTGCCAATTCTGTGTCTTATGATTATAGGAAGGATGAGGGGCGGCGTCAAGGATAACTCCGCTGGTGATTACCCACATCTGGGAAAAGCGTGATGGGGGAAAGGGCTGACTATGAGCCAGGTGAGGGTAGCCACAGCTTGCCAGATAGCACTCAGCCCTCTCA
>JBBSGN010000152.1:0-6572 GCA_038254085.1 Chloroflexia bacterium
CTCGAGCTGATTGTTCGCTTTCATAGATGATACCCTCCAGGATTTCGGCCTCAGCCGGGATGTTTTTATCACCTGTAGGGTATCATCTTTTCCTTTTGCCTAAATGCTGGCGCGCACCCCCTTCTGGTGATCAGGGCAACCGCGTCTAAACGTGGATTGTTCGCCCGTTTTTCGTTGCTTCCAATTTAGGTGCGTTTGCCCCAGGATGTCAGGTCAAGCCGCTTGACAATCGCGCCCGCCTTTGGCTATAATGGGCCAGCTAACCGCGCCGAAGTGGCGGAATCGGCAGACGCGCTACGTTCAGGGCGTAGTCCCCGTAGGGGGGTGGGAGTTCGAGTCTCCCCTTCGGCACCCAATATTAGAACCGAAAACACCAACGGCCACATGCGGTGGCCGTTGGTGTCTTTATATCACACGATTTCCATTATCTCCTCCACCGTCTTGCGCTTTAAATCAGGAACCAGGCAGTTCTCCGCGGGATAGCCCACCGGCAGGAGCAGGAAGGGCTTCTCGTTGCGCGGGCGACCTAATATGCGGCTGAGGAAGCCCATGGGGTTGGGAGTGTGCGTGACGGTTGCCAGCCCGGCTTGGTGCAGGCTTGCTATCAGCAGGCCCACCGCTATACCGACCGATTCTTTCACGTAGTAATGCTTGATGTGGCGCTCGGTTGGGCCGGGTTCTGGTCCAGGCTCAAGGCCGTAATCTATCTGGAGGACCACGATAAGATAGGGCGCTTCGTCGAGGAAGTCTTTGTGCCAGTCGGTGCCCAGACGGGCGAGGGCTAGCTTCCACTCGTCGGGGAAGCGGCGGTCGTAGTTCTCCCGCTCCTCGATCTCGGCGGCCTCGCGTATCTGATGCTTCACCGCCTGGTCGCGGACAACCACGAAGCGCCAGGGCTGCTGGTGAGCGCCCGATGGGGCGGTGTTGGCGGTCGCAATCGCGTTCGTGATCAGTTCCAGAGGCGGCACCGGCTGGGAAGCGAAATGCCGCACCGTCCTGCGCCTTTGCATCACCTTCAAGAACGCCCGGCTGCGGGCTACCTGCTCGTCCTGTGTAAGCCGCTCGTAGTCAAGCCGCACGAACACGGGCTGGGGGTACGGCGAACTCTGCTGTGTGTCCATTAGCCCCTCCTACTCACGCCCCAGGTGGTCCATGAATGCTTAAACAGAAACCCCAGACAATCCTGACGGACCATCCGGGGTTCTGTTCCTTCAGAAGCTCAGCACCTCCGAAGTGACCTCAGTATACATCCCCGGCACCTCTCTGTCAATCCCCTTGTCCCGACTCTTTTCCACAATTAGAGCGACGTTGGAAGGGATGATAATCCATTACCGGCTACCGATACTACCGACCACCGACCACTGTGCTATAATACCGATTGCCATAATGACGATTCGAGATGTAGGGATAGATTATGTCTGGTGATGGCTCTATATTCAGCGTGCCGGTGTTTCCGTTGGACACCGTGTTGTTTCCCAAAATGCCCATCGCGCTGCAAATATTCGAGGAGCGCTATAAGGTCATGTTGGCGGACCTGGCGCGGGGCGATAACCGCTTCTGTGTGGCGCTCATTAGAGAGGGAGTGGAAGTGGGAGGCCACGCGGACCCTTACCCGGTCGCTTGCCTGGCTGAAATTGCCCACGTCCAAACTCTGCCCGAAAATCGCTTCTTCGTTGTGGCGCTCGACGTGGAGCGTGTTACTATCATCTCCACCGACCGTGCCAGCAAGCCATACCTGGTGGGCGCTGTGCAGCTCTGGCCCGACGAACCGTGCGAAGAAGATGGTTCGCTGGTGGCGAAAGCTACTCGCTTGTTTTCTCGGTACGCGCACTGCATGTCACAATTAGCTGGTGATAAGCTAGACGATTTTAGTCTCCCATCCGACCCTAGCGACTTGTCGTATCTCCTAGCGACCATTATCCAGATGGAAAGTCTGGCTCGCCAGGGGTTGCTCGAACTCCCCAACAGCGCCCAGAGACTTAAGGCTGAGGTAGACATTCTTCAGGCCGAACTGCCCATGCTTCGCGCCCTTGCTGGCACCCGAAAACCTCCAGAGATGGGCAGCGGGCGCTTCTCGACGAATTGAGAGTGAAACGTAAAACATAAAACGCAAAACATGATGAGCAGTGGATGTTTCCTACTTGTTATGTTTCACGTTTCACGTTTGGCACATCTCTTGAAGACTCACGGAACACTATCAACCTATCGGAGGAGATACAATGTCAACAGGCCATACGCCTAACCCGCCGGACAGGCCCACTGGACAGGCTGCGCCTAATGCTACAGAGGCGGATACGGCTGCCGCGTTGCAGCCTGGCGAGGCACAGGAGCAGGAAGCCCTGCCTCTTGCAGCCGACATGGCCCGCATCTTCGAGGAGCAAATTGACATAATAACGCAGCGAGTGGTCTACAACACCCAGATGATGCTAGGCGTGGGGGCAATGGGCACCGACCCCGTGACCGCCCGTGAGACCACCCTCATCGTGGCGAATGCCCTGCGCAACCAGACGCCCGCCGCCGTTGAGCATTCGCTCGTAAACCTCGGCGATCCCCAACTCTCTCAGGTGAACGACCGCACCCTGCCGGTGAAACTCAACTCGCAGCTTGCGGGGCTGTTCGAGGGCATATTGCTGGAGACCGTTTCCCAGGCATATAAAGCCGATCCGGCACGGCAGCGCGAAGCTCGCATCATGCTTCAGCAACTGTTTCAGCCTGCAAACGAAGCCATGCAGTACCAGCCGAAGGCCATGATCGCATTTCAGGCCCCAGGCCCCGGTCCCAACGCCCGCGACTAGAAGGCAAGACAATTTTGTACTCACTCTACAACCGTTCCAACGGGAAGTGTCGGCGCGTCGCTCGGCTCACAGTGCTTCTGCTGCTGTCTGCCTGGCTGCTCTGCTGGGTGGCCGCTGTCGCGCAAACGACCTGGCCGCCGCTGAATGGCGTGGTCGCCGACGACACGGGCAGGCTGAACGCTTCCCAGGTAAACAACGCTGCCAATAGTTTGCAACAACTTGGTGTAAAACCGCTGGCCGTGCTCGTGCAAAGCAGCACGAGCTTCCCAAGCGATGACGCCTTTGGCAAAGCCGCCGCAGCGCAGTACAACCTGGCATCCGGGGGCGTTGTTGACCCCAACCTGTTTGCGGTTGTGGTGTCGCTGGGTAACAGGCGCTCGGTCATCCTGTACGGCGACGCGCTCAAGCCCGTAATGAGGCAGGCGCGCAGCAACGGTACGCTCGCGGACCAGATACGCATGACTTATCTCGACCCCAATCTGGCGGCAGGCGACTTCACCGGAGCATTCTCGGATAGCTTCACGCGGGCAGCGCACGAAATAGACCTGTATAAGAACCCCCCACCGACCGCAGCTCCTGCCCCGCCTGTTGTCAATAACTTCGACTTCAGTGGCCTCGGTAAGTACCTCTTGTGGGGTTGGGGCATAATTATATTGCTGGGCCTGTTGGTCTTTTTGGGACCTGTGCTTTGGCGGCAGTTCAGGCGCTCACAGGAGGAGGCCGTACGCCGGCGGACCTTGCAGGAGCAACTAACCCAGGCCCGAAATGTCGCAGCCGACATGATCACCAACCTGGACTTCCCGCCCGACCCGCACGACCAAATCCAGTACAAGTTCCTGGCCCTTGCCCTTGAAAACGAGCGGCCACAGCAACTAGCCCAAATTACTACCGTGTACCACCAGATATACCAGCGTTTGTCCGATGCCCTGGCCCTTTTCAACAGCCTCAACCAGACTCCGCATACCGATGAGGCCAATATAAACGCCGCCATCGCCCAGTACCAGCCAGTGCAGTCCGAGGTCAAAGCCGCTGACGCCTTCCTACGAAGGCTGGCCGACCTGGGCAAGAGCGTGGAGGGGCAGGCAAGCGCCGCCCCAGGGGAGACTGACGCGGCAAAAAAAGCGATAGCCGCAGCCACTGATGCTCTTAGAAGGTTGGCTGCGGCGGCTCCCGATCTTTATGCTCCAGAGCCCGCGCGCACGCTCCAGCCGGCCAGCGCCAAACTCGCGGAAGCCGAACGCGACCTGGCGGCTAAACCTCTCCTTTCCCTTCGAGCGTATGATGCTGCCAGCGCCGCGCGTTCCTACACAGAGGGCGTAGTCGCCTCGGTCAACTCGCTGTCACCGGCTTACAATTTCCTCGCCCAACAACGCGCCAAACTGACTAGTGCCCGCTCGCGGGGCTTCAAACTACCGGAAAGTGACCAAGCTCTGGCGACCGCGCTGAATGCCCTATCAGATGCCGCTCGGCAATTAGAGGCAGGCAACATAGCCGTCTTCGCCAACGCCCTCAAACAGGGAAGCGACGCTGTTCAGCAGGCGGGGCGGCGATAGACCAGGCGGTTGCTCTTTACGCTACCAATGTCAAGGCACTCGACGCGTTGAAGGGGGCAGGCGAGGAGATGAAGGGGTACATCGCCCAGGGCGCGAAGGCGTTCGATGCGGTTGACGAATACGCCGAGAGCGCATGGCAAGACATACGGGGCAACGGCACCGAGGCCCAACGAGCCGCCGACACCGCCTTCGATCTCTGGCAGCAAGCGTCGCAACTCAACACATTAGCCCCCGACTCTCCGCAGGACTTCGTGGGCGCGGAGCAGCTTATCGTCCGGGCCAACGCCTCCCTCGCCAAAGCACGCGACCTGATAAAGGCGATTCTGGACAGGCTCAAAAACCTCCAGGAGAGCCAGCGCACGGCCCAGGCCGAGATAGCCGCCGCCGAGAAAGAGATCGCGGGCGGGCAGGCCTACGTCTCCCGGTACGACCCGGATATAACTCCTCGCCCCGCCGACATCTTACACCAGGCCGGCGGCGTCTTGACGCAGGCGAAGAGCGAAGTCGGGCAAGCCAAACCTGACTGGATCAGGGTGGTGTCGCTGACGCGGCAGGCGAACGACCTAACTGACAAGGCGCTGGCCGATGCCCGCAGCCAGGAAGAGGCAATGCAGGCCCGCAGGCTAAAAGCGCAAACCACCTCACAGCAGGCCATTGCCGCTCTCAGTCGCGCTACCAACTTCGCGCAAGTCCACGCCACCGACCTCCAGCCCGATGTCGCTGCCACCTTCAGAGCCGCTCAGTCGCATCTCGAACAAGGCCAGCACGCGGTGGCCCAGGCCCAATCTAGCGGGCTGGAAGACGTTGCGCTCGGTAATGCGCTGGAGACCGCCGCCGGGGCTTTCGTCTCGGTTCAACAGGCCGCCGACGCTGCATATAATCAGGCCAATTCGCAATTCACCGCAATGGAAGGTCTGCGCCGCCAGGCGGGTGATGCGCTCAACCACGCTGAGGACACCATCAGAGCGGCTGCTTCGTTCATGCAGGAGCACAGCGGGGCCATCAGCACCGAGACGTGGGGACTTTTGCAATCGGCGAGCACCAGCCTTCCCACCTGGAGAGATGGATTAAGGGCGGACGCTCTTCACGCAATGATACAAAGGGCGCGAGACGCCCAGGAAAAAGCCAACCAGGCTTATACGAATGCCAAGCAGGAGGTAGAAGAGGTCGCTTACGCCCAGGAGGAGCAACGGCGGCGCTGGCGACAAGCGCAACAGGCCCAGATAGGCGCAGCCATTATCGGCTCGCTCCTGAGCGGAGGCGGAGGCCGCAGGTCCGGGTGGGGTGGCTCCTGGGGCGGCGGTGGTGGAGGCTCGTCGGGCGGTGGTTGGGGAGGCGGCGGTGTGAGCGGAGGCGGTTGGGGCGGTGGAGGCTCCTCCGGCGGAGGCTGGGGTGGCGGCGGCTCGTCAAGCGCCGGCTGGTAGCGCCTCCTACAGGAGTGATGTATAATGCGATGTAGCAAGCGAACTGGGAGGTAATAAGACTATGTCCACAAAAGTGCGGAAGCAAATCTATATAGACCCTGAGCAGGAGGCGCTTCTGAAGCGTCTTTCCGGCGATACCGGCATGTCCGAAGCCGAGATTATCAGGCAGGCGATTGATCAGCACGCGCAGAATCTTGGCTACCCGAGGCCCGACCTCACAGCTTGGGAAGCGGAGCGCGAGTTTATACAGAGCCTGATAGACAAGGGACCTGTGCCAGGCGGGCGAACCTGGCGGCGAGAGGACTTGTATGACCGCAAAGTTCTTCGTGGACACTAATCTGCTTGTCTATGCGTATGATCGTTCCGAGCCGATAAAGCAGCGTCGCGCGCTTGATGTCTTAAATCGGCTCGCATTGAGCAGCGCCGGGGCCGTCAGCACCCAGGTCTTGGGAGAATTCTTCGTTACAGTGGTTCGCAAGACCTCTGTGGCGCTTTCAGTGGCTGAAGCTTATAGCAGGCTCGAATATTATTGCCGCTTTTGGACTGTAATAGGCGTTTCAGCAACGGTGGTGCTCGAAGCAGGACGAGGTGTGCGCGATTACCAGTTCAACTTCTGGGACGCGCAAATTTGGGCGGCGGCCTGACTCAACCAGATTTCGACAGTCTTGACAGAAGACTTCAACACCGGGGCGACGATAGAAGGCGTGACGTTCGTCAACCCTTTCACCGCCGACTTTCAGGTGGCAGGCCTGGCTTTCTGAGGACACCATAAGCCCTTAAGTAAACGTTCCGGCAAAATA
>JBBSGN010000153.1:0-6558 GCA_038254085.1 Chloroflexia bacterium
CCCCGGCCTGTGGGAGGTGCCCAGTTTCGTCTCGCATGTCGCGCCCTCTCTCTATGAGTTGTTAAGCTCATGGGCGCCGCGCGATTGGCTGGCCGCGCCACTCTACCAGGGCGCAGGGCGGGTGGTCGTCTCGCTCCTTTACCTGGCCCTTGTAGTGATACTCTGGGGCGCATACTTGATGGCGATCCGAGTAGCCGCGCGCATCCCTGACGGCCCGGACGTACAGGGTCCCTCGCCCATTGCCGTCATCGTAGCGGGCACGCTCGGCTTCGGGGCGATAGCCCTGGCGTGGCCCGGCCTCTTCTCAAGCGACATCCACGCTTACGCTCTGTACGGCAAGATGCAGGCAGTCAACGGCCTCAACCCTCTTGTGCAGGCTCCAAACGCGCTGGGCAACGACCCCTGGCTGACCCTCACCCCCTGGCGCGACGTGACCAGCTATTACGGCCCCGTGTGGCTCCTATTCGCGAGGGGCATAGCATTCATCGCGCAAGCCCTCGGCGGCGATCTGGCCGCTTACCTGCTACTCTTTAAGGTCACCAACTTGATATTTCTGGCGATCAGCACCTGGCTGGTGTGGGCCATCGGCGGCCAGTTCAGTTGGGACAAGGGGCACAGGGCGTCGGCAGCCGTGTTGTTCGGGTGGTGCCCCCTGGTGATAATTGACCTGGTGGGCAACGGTCATAATGACCCGATGCTAATCGTCTGCATCCTGGCCGCCGTTTGGCTGCGCAATCGGGGCAACTGGCCGCTGACGGTGGCAGCCCTGGTGGTCGGGGGCCTAATCAAGCCGTCGGGCTACTACTTGCTGCCCGCTTACGGCGTGCTGCTGCTACGCACAAGCCGCAATCCGGGCGAGGCGGCCCGGCGCGTTGCAACGAGCATTGCCATAGCCGCAGGACTCGTGTTGGTGACCTATGCCCCTTATTTCCACCCGGCTCTCGGCTGGGCAATGCTATCCAACCCCACGAACGGCTTCTATTCATACTCGCTTGCCGCCTTCGTGCGCCAGGCACTTATAGACTCCACGCTGGCCTTGCGCGGCACCCTAGTCCCCATCGGTCTGACCTCTCGCCAAGCCCTGGAGATTTTCCGGTGGCCCGTATGGTACGCCGCCACTATCGTCTGGCTGGGGATGGCCGCCTATTTCACCCTGCGCGTGCGCGATTTGGCCGGAATGCTACGCGCCTGGGCGCTGGCGCTGTTCACCTATATGTTGGTTGGCGCGGTGTGGTTTCAGCCCTGGTACATCACCTGGCTGGTGGCCGTGCTGGCCCTTTTACCCCCCAGTCCCTTGCGCCACATGGGCCTGCTCCTCGCCTTCAGTGCCAGCGTCAGCTACGCCATCGCCCCTTACCTACCCGGCGACCTCAGCTCCAACTTGCGCTACTACTATGTCCCCCTGGCAGTCTTCCTGCCCACGTTGCTTTACTTGTTCTATCGCCTCTTGCTTGCCAAAAGAAACGCGAAACGCGAATGAATATTGAACCACAGAGACACAAAGGATACAAAGATTCTATTGTTCTTCAATCCTTAAATCTTCGTGTCCTTTGTGTCTCTGTGGTTTTTCACGTACATTTTACGACTCCCCCCGCTCTTGCTTGGTATACAGGTAGGGAAGTTGTATCCAGTCGTATTCAAAAAGCTCTTCGGGCTTGAAGAAGCGTGGGACTTCGGCGGCGGCGGTCTCCACCGAGTCTGATGCGTGGACGAGGTTGGCCTGTATGCTCATGCCATAGTCGCCGCGTATAGTGCCTGGGGTTGCCTCGCGCGCTTTCGTCATGCCGCATAAGCGCCGCACTGTCTCCACACTGTCCACCCCCTCCCAACAGGTAGCGATCACAGGAGCCAGCATCATAAACTTCTTGATCACACCGAAAAACGGCAGGTGGCTCAAGTGAGAATAGTGTTCGTCCAGCAACGAGTCTTCCAACGTCATCATCTTCATCCCAACCAGCTTGAGGCCCTTCCTCTCGAAGTGGGCGATAATTTCTCCCAACAGTCCCCGCTGCAAAGCGTCCGGCTTGAGCAGCACGAGCGTTCTTTCCATGTGTATAAATCTCCTGACTAAACTTATATTCGATAGCGTAATCGCCGCGAATTATATCACAGGCGTAACTTAGGGGCAAAGAACGAAGAGACGCACACCGCTAACCCATCAGTCTGGCAACCACTACACCCAGATAAGCAGCAAAAAGCGAGCCGAATAAGCTGGCCCCCGCGTTGGCGAAGGCCAATAGCAGATCGCCTCTCTCTAAGAGGGTGATCGTATCGTAGCTAAAGGTCGAAAAAGTAGTATAAGCGCCGAGGCGTCCGGCGCGATGGTAATAATTGGGGACACGCTCATAACATCGCGGGCGGTCTTATGGGACGCTCTCAACTCATCGAGGGTCGCCTGTGGGCCCGCTCGCCACTGGTTTGCAGAGCTTCCAGTATGCTCAACCGGAAAGGCAGCTTCCCCTTCTCAAGTAAATCGCCATCGGTAATCATGCCGACAACCAGCCCTTCCGAATCTACCACTGGCAGCGCCTTGTAATACTTGTCGAGGAGCATAGGTACGACATCGGCTGCGGGTGCCTCGGGACGCACGGCGGCCACGTGCCGCTCCATAATATCAGCAACCCTGGGTGGGGCATTTCGCCGCGCGCCATTTGGCAGGTTGGGGTGCAGATAACGGTGGGCTTCCAGGTCTTGCACCGTTACGAGGCCGCCGTTCACCTGCACCCAGGCTTCCAACTGCGGCAGCATTAACTCCACCCGCCAGTCCGCGTCAACTATTACTATTACCAGAGGTAGCTTCTGTTGAACGTCGGCAAAGCCAACCGTATGGATTGAACGGCTCGATGCGCTATAACCGGCAAGGCCTTTGAGGACGGTTGCGCCCGCGCCACTGTTTGCTTTGACCCGCTCCAATATCTTCAGGTAGAGCGGTCTGTGCTCGATGTGGTCTGTCTCGCCAATATAGACCGTCAATTGCTGCATCCGCTCGAAGCCGTAGTCAGGTATCCCAGTCGAAGCGCCAGGCTGTTGAGTTTGTCCTTCAACTCCATTGGGCAGGCTGGATTTTTCGGTCATTACTGTGGACTCCCGTACCTGTTTCAGAAGTTTATGCTTCCTAACTTATGCTGCTTAAATTAAGGATTTAGCGTGGGTGGTGGCAGCGTTCCGCCGCGTTCGACAGCGCCTGGCTCTTCGTCTATGTCCTCTTCGCTGCTCACACGCTCGGCTCGTCGCAGCAGGTGGGCGGGCACAACGGCTTCTGGGCTGAAGAAACGTTGCGCTATCAATGTCGGCACCACCGCGCTCATAATTACTACAGTCACAAGCACAGTGTACTGCCCCTGGTTGATGATCTTGTTGGTCAACCCGTAGAGTGCGGAGATTGTCCCAAAGGTTAGCCCGGTCGCCATCAGCAGCGTGGTGTAGTTACTCTCGCGTGCGGTGAACTTAAAAGCCCGTGCCAGGGGCCAGACCCCTACTGCTTTAGTCAACATCTTAACGAGAAACAGCACAATTATCAAACCGAGACCGGGTAGCACCAAGTCAAGGCGGACAAGCAGGCCCGCTTTAATGAAGTAGAATGGGGTGAGTATGGCGAAAGCTATCGTGCGGATACGTGTTGCCAGTATCTTCTCCTGCAAGAATACGCCCGCCAGCACCAGCCCGATTAAGTAGGCGGGCAGCACGGCCTCAGAGCGCGCCTGTACGATGACACCACTTAGTGCGAACAGAAGCAGGAGCAGAAACTTGGTCTCTGGCTCGCTTATTCGTCCGCCGAAGTCGCGTATCACCCATCGCGTGAGACGAGGAGCCAGATAAAGCGTTATGGAAGCCAGCACAACGAAAGCGAGCATCCAAGCGTCGAAGTGCGCGAAGAGTAGACCAAGCGCCAGCACCGTGCCCAGGTCGGTCACGAAGCAGGCGGCCAAAATGGCCTTGCCAAGAGAGCTCTTGTTCAAGCCTGTCTCTACCATCACCGCATAGACGACCGCCACCGAGGTGGTAGACAGAGCGATGCCCGCTATCTCAGACTCGGCAAGCGTCCACCCGGCCGCGAAAAAGGCGTAGGCCATCGCCCCCAGAAACGGTAGCAAGAAGGAAAGAAAGCCGATACTCAGGCTTGGCTTAAGATGCTGGCGCACGGCTTGCGGCTCCAACTCGTCCCCGGCCAGGAAGGTCAGCACCACGCTTCCAAAGCTGGCAAGGAAGTTGATCCAAGCATTAGTACGCAGGTCGAGGAAGTTGCCCGCCAAGATACCCACGCCGATTTCCACCAACGAAACTGATATGCCCAGCCGTATGGAGATCAGACTAGCCGCGAAAGCGAGGCCGATCCAACCTGCGGCAACGAACCAGATATTGTCCATTTTGAGCGTCCTCCATGAGAAAATGTGTAGCTCTGCGCTGCACCCAATGGAGTTGGCCCAACAAAAAAGCCTCTACAGGCACCGCGCAGGATGTCAGTAGAAGCCATCAGTTCGTGAGAACATTAGACCGCATGGCGGTCAAGCGAGCCTCATCGCCTATTCACTTTGGAGATATTATAGACTAAAGGGGGCAATCGAGTCAAGCGGGGAGTAGGGCCTTTACTTGGGCATATTGAGTTGGATGGGTAGGTTGCCACCTACCTGCTCCACGCTTCGCGCTGGCGCGTTGAATTCATCGCCGCGTGACTCTCCTGTGAAACGGTAATCGTGTTTGCGGATCACCTCGGCCAGGTCATCACGTGTCATTGCCAACTTAGCCGCTTGCGCCTGGGTGGCGGCACGCAGTAGAGAAGGTTGGGCGATAAAGCGTAAGACCGAGCGGAAGTGAGGCAAGCACAGGCCCATCTCATGACGCCGGTAAGCCTCCATGAACTGCCGGTTGGCGAGGGCCGCCGCAAAAGAGGCTGCCAGACTTTCCTCTATCTTTAGAGTGTGGCTGCAGACAGGACATGGAGAAGCAGGCTCTAACGCCTCCGCAAGTGCCCGGCCAGCCTCGCTCTTGGGCCTACTCGCCAGCATATTTTGCAGCCTATCCAATAGACCGTTATCTGCCTGTGTACTTTCCGAGTCGCTTGTTGTGCTTGCCGCTTGCGCTTGGGCCTGCATGGTTTGAAGTAAGTGATTGAGGACGTCACGGTAGATAATGGCAGTGCCAAGCGCGTCCTGGAGCCGAAGCCACTCCTGCCCATGCACCGCACAGTATCCGAGAGAGTCGCGTAATTCCTGCCGCACATCGGGGTCGTTTACCATCTCGTATGAAATGCCGTCCAGGTAGCGTCTAGCGGCCTGGTGTGTAAGGCGACATACTGGGCATCCCGGCTGTCTAAGAGCGTCCAGGAGGTCAAAGGCCAGGCGGTCCAAATGGTCGCGGGAATCTTGGTTAGCATCGGTATCGTTCGTAAGCATAACCTTCCCTTCTAGCCTCTAACAAATACGCCTCCGACCATCCCGCCGCGCGCTTCTCATTAGCATTAGCCGCCCATGCTAAAACCGAACGTGCGGGCGAAGTGTCGGGTGAAGGCGACCTTTACCTGCCGCATAGAAGGCGGGGGAGAGAGAAGGTTTTGCATAGAGATCACGCCCTTGTCTCTGATGCCGCAGGGTACGATGCGGGCGAAGTAGCTCAGGTCGGTGGTGACATTGAGCGCGATGCCATGCGTGGTGATGCCCATGCCGTCTACGCGCACCCCGATGGCAGCTATCTTCTCTTCGCCGCCAGCGGTTGTCACCCACACGCCGCTGTCGCCTTGCAAGCGAGTACCGCTTATTGCGAAATCGGCCAATGTGTCAATGAGCGTCTGCTCAAGATCGCGCAAGTAAGCATGGTAATCTATCGTGTGGCCGTCGCGCCGCAGGTTGATGATAGGGTAAGCGACCAGTTGGCCGGGGCCATGGTATGTCACATCGCCGCCGCGATCTACGTCGAGGACAGTCGCGCCCAGGCGGGCAAGCTCTTGCTCAGTGGCAAGGATGTGGTCCCGCCCGCCGCGCCTACCACAGGTGTAGGTGTGGGGATGCTCAAGGAGTAGGAGCGTTTCGCTGCTCTGGCCCGCTGCCACTTCCGAGGCGAGGCGGTTTTGCAACGCCCACGCTTCAGCATAGGGAATGAGGCCGAGGTCAATCACAGAGAGAGGGCGCGCTACGAGACCCGCCCTCTCCTCGACATTCGATATGCTTTTCAACTAACTACCCGCTTGCTTGACCTGCTCGTGTGCGTGGTAGGAGGAGCGCACCAACGGACCGCTCTCCACATGCTTGAAACCCATATCCATAGCCAGTGCCTTGAGTTGCTTGAACTCATCAGGGGTGTAGTAGCGGATGACGGGCAAGTGGCGGAAGGACGGGCGCAGATACTGGCCGATAGTCACGATGTCTACGTCGAGTGCGCGTAAGTCGTGGAGGACCTGCACTACTTCGTCCCACTCCTCGCCCAGGCCGAGCATGAAGCCCGACTTGCTGTAGATGTCGCCGCCGGTGGGGTCCATCTGTTTGGCGCGCTTAAGTAGGTCCAACGAGCGCTCGTACTTAGCCTGAGGACGCACAATGTAGTAGAGGCGCGGTACGGTCTCAA
>JBBSGN010000154.1:0-6553 GCA_038254085.1 Chloroflexia bacterium
CTGTACCAGTTCGCCGTGAGGGGTCGCAGACAATCGAGCACGTCCTTGCGGACGTACAGCACGCCCACCCCCTGCGGACCCATCAGCCACTTGTGCGCGCCCGCGCCCAGAAAGTGTATGCCGGTCCTGTGTACGTCAAGCTCCAGGGCACCAAGGCCCTGGATCGCGTCCACATTGAATAATACGCCCCGCTCGGCGCACAGTTGCCCCAGCGCCTCAAGGTCGTTGCGGAAGCCGGTGGCGAACTCCACGAAGCTGATGCTCAACAGGTGGGTGCGCTCGTCCATCGCGGCGGCGATGTCTTCCACCAGCAGGCGATTCTGGCGCGGCTCGACCAGGCGTGTCTCCACGCCAAGCCGCTTCAGGCCCAGCCAGGGGTAGACGTTGCTGGGGAACTCTCCGTTCACTGTTACAACGTTGTCGCCCGCCCGCCAGTCGAGACCGTTCGCCACCATGTTGATGGCATTGGACGTGTTCTGCACCCAGCCGATCTCGCACGGCTCGGCCCCGATAAGGCGCGCCATCTTCTCGCGGGCGCAGTCAATTATAGGGAAATACTCCGGCTCGCTCAACACGCCCATTGTGCTTTGCGCCTGCCAGTAGCGCGCAAGCGCATCGAGGCCCGGCTGCGACATGGGCGTGTAGGCGGCGTGGTTTAGATAGGCATAATGTCGCGTGACGGGAAATAGATTGCGATAGTCGCTGAGTGGTATCTCCAATCGTAACGCCTCCAGATCGGTTTGTGGTAGTCGCTAGAAGCTATCTGATAAACAGGAGCCATCTCTTTAGCGAGTAGACTACCCTTTGTCATTCCGAGGGTAGCGAGGAATCACTATCCCTAGCACTTGCTAGGCTAGCACTTCCCCGTCACCTCCGAACAGCTTACTGCTCCCAACTGATTCTTCGCTTCGCTCGCAATGACAAAGCCGGGTCTGGTTCTTACGCAACAAGCTTGCAATTCGCAAGATAAGTAGTAGCCGAGGCGACCAAAACTTTTCGCAGATATAACTCGCACTATGCCGCGTCCGTAACGAGTATAGAGTAAACGCAATATCTTAACTTCGGAGCAGATCGTGATAACAACCAACGGCGTCAAACCTATCTATAACGGCCCGGCTATATTGGCGCAGGGGCTTCGCAAGGTGTACGGCACGCACGAGGCGGTGAAGCATGTGGACCTGTACGTGCACCCGGGTGAGATCGTCGGCTTCCTGGGGCCGAACGGCGCGGGCAAGACCACCACCCTCAAGATGCTCACGGGCCTGCTCAAGCCGACGGCGGGGCGGGCGGCCATTATAGGGTATGACATACAGCAGGAGCCGGTGGCGGCCAAAGGGCAGTTTGGGTACGTGCCCGATACGCCCAACCTGTACGGCAAGTTGAGCGGGTGGGAGTTCCTCCGCTTTATGGGCCGTCTGTACCGCGTGCCCGCCGAGCAGGCCGAGCGCCGGGCCGCCGAGTTGTTGCGCGTGTTCGACCTGTACGATGCGGGCACCGACATGATCGAGGGATACAGTCACGGTATGCAGCAGAAGATGGCGCTGGCGGGCGCGCTGGTGCATGACCCCAAAGTGCTGTTCCTGGACGAACCGACTGTGGGGTTGGACCCACGCTCGGCCAGGTTAATCAAGGATTTGCTGTCGCAGCTTGGGGACCGGGGCACGGCGGTGCTGTTCTCCACCCACATCCTGGAGATCGCCGAGCGGATGTGCGACCGCGTGGTAATCATCAACAAGGGCGAGATCGTGGCGGCGGGCACAATGGAGGAGTTGCGGGCGCACGGCGGGGGCACACTGGAGGATATATTCCTCAACCTTACGGGCGGGGCCGAGTACGCAGAGATAGCCGAGGTGCTTGCGTGATAGCCGACACCTGGTTGCTCCTCAGCCTGCGCTGGCAGATCGCCTGGAATAGCTTCCGCAGCCGCAAGCCTGTGGTCAAGGTGCTGTCCATCCTGGGCGTGCTGTGGCTGGGCGGCATCGGGGTGGTCACGTCCGGGGGGCTGGGGTTTGGGGCGGGTGTGGCGCTGCGCCGGTTTCCCGAATCGCACCTCGACACACTAATTCCTGGGGTTATATTGACCGCTGTCGGCCTGATAGTGCTACTCAGCAGCTTCGGGATGGCGCTCGGCTCGCTATTTTTGTCGCGCGACCTGGACCTCCTTATGACCGCGCCGGTAAGCCGCCGGGCGGTCTTCCTGAGCAAGCTCCTGGAGGGGATGCTGCTCAACTATGCCATAGTGTTCGCTACTGCGGTGCCCGCCCTCGTCACCTACGGCATCGGCCTCGGTTACGGGCCTTTGTACTACGTACTGGCACTAGTGGCGGTGATTGGCACGCCGCTATTGCCCTCCGGGTTGGGGGCTATACTGGTGATGCTGGTAGCGCGATTTGCCCCAGCCCAGAGAGTGCGGGAAGTGCTGGGGCTGATGGGCGCGCTGTTCGGCATCAGTTGCGCGGTCCTGAGCAACACATCGCGCCTCTGGTTCGCGCAGATACGGCCCGGGCCTGACACATCGCCTAATACTGTGCTCGACACGCTACGGGGCGTAGCCAACCTGCCCATACCGTCACTGGTAGCCGGGCGCGGGCTGTCGGCGGCTGGTGTGGGCGATCTATCGGGGGCGGCGGTCGGGATGGCGGGCTTTTTGGCGCTCACCTTCGGCTTCTTCGCGGGGTGCGTGTGGCTGGCCGACAGCCTCTACTCGTCCGGGTGGGTGCGGATGCAGAGCAGTGGCAGCGCCAAGCGGAGCAAGCAGCGCGCCGCCCAGGTCGCTGCCAACAGGGGGTTGCTGGGTAGGGCCTCGGCCCCGGTGGCTATCATGCTGAAGGACTGGCGGGTGATCCCCCGCGACTTGCGAAACTTCGCCCAGATGCTAGCCCCGGCGGTGCTGCTGCCAATCATCTATTTCAACCTGATCAGTGGGGGAGCGGGACGACCCGGTCGCAACCCGTTTGCGGGCGCTAACTTCGCCAACCCAGGCGGCGTGGACCTCACCGGCCTGTACGTGGCGGGCGGGGTGCTGGTGACTTGCACGCTGCTATTCGCCCGTATCGCCGCTATCAGCATCGGCATGGAGGGCAAGTCGTGGTGGATACTGAAGGCCGCGCCGATTTCGGGGGCGGAGCTGCTACGGGCCAAGTTCCTGGCAGCCCTGATCCCGTTCGCCATTGTGAGCAGCATATTGATGCTGGGCGCGGAGGTATGGAAAGGCTTCAACCCAGCGTGGTTTCTGTACGGTTGGTTTGGGGTTGAGGTCTTGGGCGCGGGCCTGCTGGCGATTGAGACCGGCTTTTCGGTGCCCTGGGCACGCCTCGATTGGGACGACCCGCGCCGGATGACTTCGGGTTGGGGCACGATCCTGTCCTGGGTGGGCTGGCTGGTGCTGGTCGTTGTGTCGGGTGGTTTGCTCTGCCTGCCTCTGCTGGCGCAGGCATTTCGACCCTCGTTCGTGCCCGAAGCCGCGTTGCTAGGCGGTGTGCTGGCCGCGCTGGCATCGGCTGGCGTCGGCTGGCTGGTGCTGCGCTTTGGCCTCAGCCGCCTGGATACTGTGGGCGAGTCATAGGTGGGCCTGTTGATACGTGTTTGGTGCAGGGACGGTTCGTGAACAACCCCTACGTGCGGTTCTTAGTTGCCTCATACAAGGCGATGCCAACCGCTGTCGGCAGGTTGAGTGAGTCTATTCTGTTGGTGTGCGGGATGGTGACGCTGGTGCCGAGCGACAGGTATCCCTGGGGCAAACCGGCTGATTCGTTGCCGAACACCAAACTGAAAGGCGGTTGGAATATGGCTTTATCGAGTGGCAACTTGCCGTTTGTCATAAAGAGATAGAGGTTGTGGTCGAAGCGCTGGCGGTAGTCCTGGAAGCTGTCGAAATATTGAAAGACCAGTTGGAAGGTTGCGCCCATCGAAGAGCGTATGGCTTTAGGGTCGAAGATGTCTACGGCGGGCCTGATTATGGCAAGGTCGCTTACCCCGAAGCCGGACATGGTGCGGGCGATGGTGCCCAGGTTGCCCATGTCGCTTGGGTTGACCAGCACAACATGATTGGCGCGTGAGTCTAGCTGGCGCGTGTATTTCTTGAAGACGCCGATTGCGTAGGCGTTCTCTTTGGGGGCCAGGCGGTCCACCAGCTTGTCGTTTACTTCGACCTGGATGCGTTTGCGGGCGCATTCCTGTTCTATCTTTGCCATGCCGCTGTTCTTGCTGCCTTTTGTGCTGATTAGCACACCCAGCACGCTGTCAGGGCGGTAGCGGAGTAGCTCCAGCGTGGGGAAGACGCCGAAGGTGTAAGAGTGGTCGAACTCTTTCTTGTAGCTTTTGAGAGGGACGTTCATGGCAAGAATAGTATACTTTACAGCCGGGAGGAGCGATGATCACGTTTGAGGCCGAGCAAGGCAGGTTCAATTACCGTGTAGTGGGGATCGCGTTGCATGGCGACCGGGTGCTGCTCCACCAGGCGGAGGGAGAGGACTTCTGGACGCTGCCTGGGGGCCGGGGCGAGTTCCTCGAACCCTCTACTGACACGCTGAGAAGGGAGATGCGCGAGGAGCTTCATGTTGAGTCGCAAGTGGAGCGGCTGGTGTGGTTCGTGGAGAACTTCTTCGAGTACAACGGCAGACGTTGGCACGAATTGGCGCTGTACTTCTTGATGACCTTCCCGGAGGATTACCCCCTTTATGGCGCGGATGAGCCTTTTGAGGGGCATGAGGAGGGCGTCAAGCTGATCTTCCAGTGGTTCCGGCTGGATGAGCTACAGGGCCTCCCACTTTATCCATCGTTCTTAAAGACCGCATTGGCTTCGCTGCCTGCGGGGACGGAGCATGTTGTGCATAGTGACACAGGACACATAATTGGAAGAAGGTAGCAGGTAAATTGTATAATCAACCATGACCTCCGTTCCCCGCGCCGAGGAAGCCGACATCACCCCGGCGGCTGCCCCCTTCGGTCCGCCGTTAGCTTCAGTTCCCTCGGTTCCCGCTCAGGTTGCCCGCGTCTCCTACCTTTCGCTGCTGCTGTTTTATCTGCCGCTTGGCTTCAGCGGGCTGATGATGACGCTCGATTTGCCGGTGGTGAATGGGGTGCTGAACCGCTTCCCAAACCCTGATACATCGGTGGCGGCCCTTAGCGTGGCCTTCTCGTTGGCGCTCGTGTATGAGGCGTCGCACATCTCGATGATTGACACCTCTACGGCGCTATCGGCCGACTCGCGGGTGTTCTACATGTTGAGGCGGTTCTACCTGGTGGTGGCCGGGGTGCTGCTGGTGGTCGCCTCGATTATCGCCTTCTCGCCGCTCTACGACCTGATTGTGCGGGGGGTGATGAGCCAGTCTCCGGCGGTGGCCGAAGCTGCGCGGCCCGCAGTGTGGGCGTTCTTGCTCTGGCCGATACCGATCGGTTGGCGGCGGCTCTACCAGGGCGCGCTCATCAGACATGGGCATCCAAAGCCTGTGGGCGCGGGCGGACTGGTGCGGCTCGGCTCGCTGGCGGTGGCGCTGCTCTTCTTCGGGTGGCTAGGCGCCAGCGTGGTGAGGATAGAACCTGCGGCCATCGTCGTGCTGGCGATGCTGATGAGCGTGACCGCCGAGGCGGTGGCCGTACAGGGGTGGACGAGTCGGATTCTACACAGCATACCCAAAACTACGCCTGGCAAGCCCGCGCCCACCTACCGCGACATCTGGCGGTTCTTCTTCCCTCTCAGTGGCACTTCGGTGATGAGCACTCTGGTGCAGCCGACATTGAGGGCGGGTATCGCGTCTGCCGCCATAGCCTGGGCCTCGCCCAACGGCGGTGTGGTGGCGGTGGCGAGCTATGCTATCGCGTGGAGCATGGCCTTCCTGGTGTTCGGCCCCACTCTCAGCATGACGCAGGCTTCGATAGCGTGGAACAGCAGCCCCGACCCGCAGGTGCGAGAGCGCGGCACGCGGGTGATTTTAGGTTTGGGTCTGGCGTTGGGGCTGTTCATGCTGATGGCCTCGTTCACGCCTTTGGCGCACTGGATATTCACCACGCTGCTCAACACTCCGGCTGTGACCGCTTCTATGGCGGTGGACGTGACGCACTGGCTGATACCGATGCCGGTCCTACACGCCACCTCGTTCATGTTGAGGGGCAAGCTGATAGCCCGCCACGAACCTGGGAAGGTGCGCCGCGCCCAGTTCTTTGACCTGGGGGCCATCATGCTGATTGTGTTCCTGGCAACCGGGCCTCTGTCTCCCCTGTTCCATGGTATGTCCGCCGCCCCATTGGCCGCGATTGCTTATAATCTGATGCTGTGCGTGGATATAACGGTGTTGGGGCTGAGTTTGCGCGGAAGAAGGGGGCGGCGTTGATTGCTGATTACTCTAACCAGCGCCCAGCAGATAAATCTGTGGGCTATGGTTGCAAAGCCCGCATAGCGGGCTGGCTCATGCCAGCGCCTAGTGTCGTAGCCTCCGAAGGGAGGCTTTATAGCTTGTAGCCAGCAGATAATGCACTTTAACAAAAGAATCAGGTACAAAGGAACAAGTAATGCTGCGAGAGTGGGCATCAACTTTGGGAGAAAAGCCAATGC
>JBBSGN010000155.1:0-6523 GCA_038254085.1 Chloroflexia bacterium
TATGCCTGGGCGTTGCCGGGCGCGTTATGATCGAACAGGCGAACTACGATCTGGTGAGGAGCCTTGTCGCCGTTAGTTATCGTAAGCTCGACATTCGTGCCTTTGGTCGTCCCGGTCGAAGGGCCAGCGTCTTTCACCTGTATTTTGAGCGTCTGCTTGATGCTCTGGAAAAGAGCGGTGTCGGCGGTGGTGGTGGCGTTCTTGCCTATTAGATAGCCCTGTACATTCCCCTCGAAGGCGGTGGCTGTGGCAATGTCCCGTACCTGCGCAGTAACGGTGGCACTGGTATCCACCGTTGGCGTCGGGGTGAGGTTAGGGCCGCCGCAGGCCGCCAGCAAGGCCGGTACAAATAGCGCCACCGTCAGCGAGGTGACCCTGATTGCTCTATACAAAGGGGTATTCTTGGATGACATATGTCCTCAGAAGGGTGTGGGCTAGCCGGTGCATTATACCATTAGCACAAGTATCCAGCCCTCCCTTTCAGACAGCTAAATGAGACTTTTTTGCAGTTGTGATATGCTAAGAGCGTTATTCTTTGGATAGGAGACTGTATGTTTGCATCAACCTCTTCGCGCGAGACGCTATTCGTTCTGCTGCTTGCGCTTGTTACCCTGGGCCTGGTAGGGTGTGGAGAGCCTGAGAAGTTGCCGCCGGACAAGGTGATAGAGAAGGCTGTGCCCGCCATACAGAGTGCGAGTTCGTTCCATTTCACCCTCGACACGAGCAAGCTTCAAAAGCCTATGGCGGGGCTGTTCATCACCAAAGCCAACGGAGACGTGGTCAAGCCGGATAAGCTATCGGGCGACCTCAGCGCCACCTTCGGCGGCCTGCCGATCAGCGTAAAGGTGGTGGTTGATGGCAAGAGCCAGTACATGACCGACCCTGCTTCGGGCCGGTGGGAGACGATGCCGCCCTCCTTTAACGTCGCGCAGTTTTTTGACCCCACAAAGGGCGTATCAGACATACTCGCCAGCGTCAAGGGCCTGACCAGCGACGGCACTGAGGGTGTTGACGGGGTGGACAGCTATCGCCTGAAAGGGAGCGTGCCAGCATCGGCTCTCAAGTCACTCAGCCCTGAAGTAACCGCCACCGGCGACCTGGCGACCACCCTGTGGATCGGCTCGAACGATTTCCTCTTGCGCCGCGTAAGCCTGCAAGGCCCTATCATCCAGGGCGAGCCACCCGACATCATACGCACTATCACCCTGTCGGACTACAACAAGCAGGTGAAGATAGAGACGCCGGTGGTGAAGTAGTTCGTACTGCGTGTTGCGTAAGAAAGGGGCATACGAGATACGCGATATAAACTCAATTAAACAGAAAACCCAGACAATCGCGAACGACCATCCGGGCTCCTGTTTATTCAGAGCGAACATTCTTGCGAACAACCGCTACCGAACATCGTCATTATAGGGGCGATTGCTCTGTCTGTCAATAGGCAATCGGCGCGATTTTCCACATCCCTGTATCGGTAGAACCAGGCCAGCACCTAAAGAAATCTGACCCCGGCCCCTGATCCCTGACCTCTCAGCATCTTGGCACCCATTTTGCACCAACCGCCTGCATGTCCGAAGGACCGGAGATACACAGGCAGGCGAGCATCCTCACCGAGGAGTTCGTGGGCAGCCGTATCGCGGTGGTGGAAACGCGGCTCAAGAAGGCGCAGGCGTGGCTGGAAGCACATCCAGGCATGTTGGAAGGGCGCGAGATATGGGGAGTCTACGCCGCCGGTAAGAACCTGGTGTGGAATATCGAGGGTGACATCTATTTCCGGTTCCACCTGCTGATGTTCGGCAAGATACGCACCTATGCCCTGCGCTATCGCGTGCCTTATGAACCTCGGACGCGGGCGCACATCGTCACGACTTCGCGCCAGTTCGTGCTTATCAACGGGCAGGTGTTCGATATAGGGATTGGCGACCCGTTCGAGCAGATACCGGCTCTGCGGGACATGGGACCGGACCTGTGCGCCCTACACTTCAACCGCGACCTCTTTTTAGAGCGGCTGAACCGTCCCGACAACCTCGACCAGGAGATAGGCCCGGTGCTGCTCGACCAGACGGTGGCGGCGGGCGTAGGTAACTACCTCAAGAGCGACGTTCTGTTCGAGTGCCGCCTCAGCCCCTGGACCCGCGTGGGCGGCCTTACCGCCGAGCAACAGGAATGTCTGGCCGAGGTAATCCCGGCCATAGGACAGCGCGCCCTCCGCAACAGAGGACAAACCGTACCCGACGAGGTAATGGAGCGGATAGTTGCCGAGCGGGGCGAGCCGGTGACGCGCTGGGCCGACAAGCACTGGGTCTTTCGCCAGTCGAGCCGTCCCTGCAAGGTGTGTGGCACCCTCATCAAGCAGCGCCGCCAGGGTGCGGGCACGGGCCGCCAGACCTTCTTCTGCCCTGCGTGCCAGGGCGTTCGACAATAGCAAACAAAAACAGCTGCCGAACGGCTGTTTTTGTTTGCTATTGTCGAACGATTACCTAAAAGTAGACGGCATTATCCCCAACTGGTTGCGGTACTTGGTGACGGTGCGGCGGGCGACGCGGATGCCCTGGTCGTGCAGGCGGCGCACGATCTCTTTGTCGGTCATGGGGCGCGCCTCGCGGGTGATAATCTCTTTTATCACGTCTTTGGCCGATAGCGAGGCCGAGAAGAAGTCGCTGAAGGGGATCACCTGCTTGCTTGGGAGCATCACGTACTTATCGGCTGTGGCCCTACTGACGGTGCTTTCGTGTATCCCCAAATATTGGGCCACCTGGGCGCGGGTGAGCGGCTTGAGATAGCGGATGCCGTGCCTGATGAACTCTTCCTGTAGCTGGATCAGGCAGACGGTGATGCGGCGCATAGTCTCACGGCGCTGATTGATGTTCGATATGAACAGCTTGGAGCGGTTTACGTAGCGGCGTATGTGGTCCTTCTCGCCGTCCGATAGGGTGACTTCCGCGCTCACGCTCTCGGTTGCCAGGCGCTGGTAGATGGGGTTGACGCGCAGGCTGAAGCGATAGGTCTCCACCACCTCCGGCTCAAGCTCGCCATCGCGCAGGTGTATAATCACATCGGGCATCACGAAGCGGGTGGGCGAAGGGGAGCGCCAGGACCGGCCTCGCGGCGGCTCTTGCAGAGGCCGGGGCTGCATATGCCGCTTGATGAAGTCGCGCACCGCCACCACGCTCTCGTAGCCGATGCCCAGGTGCTGGGCGATGACTGTGTACTTATGCTCGCCAAGCTCGGTCAGGTGGTCCGCGATAATCCTCTCGACATGGGGGGCAATATCAAGCTGGCCCTTCTCTTTGATATCAGCAAGTTGCATGAGGAGACATTCGCGCAGGTTGCGCGCCCCCACACCCACCGGGCCGGTGCGCTGCAATACTCTCAGCACGCGCTCTACCCGCTCGGCGTCCACGTCAAGCTCGCGGGCAGCAGCTTCGATGGTGCAACCGAGGAAGCCTTGCTCGTCCAGGCTGCCGACTAAATATTCTGCTACAAAATGGTCTTCGTGGGGGAGCGACACTATCAGGTCGGACAGAAGCTGCTCGGTCATGCTGGTCTCGGTGGCTACCAGCGTGAGGGGGTCGAAATCTTCGTCGTCCGACATGAGCGCACCGGGGTCCCGGGGCCGGAAGTCCTCGGCGTCCTGCGCTTCGTATGAGCCGCCATCCGAGGTCTTGTCCGCGCTGATGCGCCTGTCGCTATCCGCAGACGAGGGGCGGACGGCCTGCATACACACCGGACAATAGAGGCCGGTGGTGCCTGCGCCACATGACGTACAGGTGGTGCTTTCGACGCTTTCCAGGGCCGGGTTGTCCTCAAGCTCGACATGCACCATATGCTGCAATTCGAGGGAGGAAAGGGCCAGAAGCTGGTTGACCATGATCAGGGTGGGGGATACCCTCATGGCCTGTTCCGGGACCACGCGCATTTGCACGTTCTGATCCAAGCCGATCCTCCTCTTGCGCGATGTTTGCTGTCAGACTAACGAGTCGGGCACGCTACGCACGATCATTATACTAGGGGATGTGCCTCAACGCAAGCGTTTTTAACAATTTAAGCAGCAATATTACCAGAAGCGGCTCTTGTTGGCATATATCTTGCAAAATGGACTGCTGTATACGTGGGCGCACGACCGGAGGAGGATGTCGAATATGATATGCAATGAAGCCGAACTGGCACAACGCGCATCAATGCACGACCAGGCGGCGTTTGCAGAGTTGTACAACGGCTACGTAGAGAAGATTTACAAGTACGTCTACTACAAGGTAGGCAACCCCTCGGACGCGGAAGATTTGTGCGAGCAGGTCTTTCTCAAAGCATGGGAGGCGATTGGACGCTACACCTGGTGCGGCTATCCCTTCTCTTCCTGGCTGTACAAATTGGCCCACAATCTGGTGGTGGATCACTATCGCACGAAGCGAGAGACCCTGCCCCTCAATGACTTGCTGGCCGGCCCCGACGAGCCTGTAGACCCACAAAACCTCCTTCAGCAGACGGTGGAAGCCGCCGAATTAAAAGCCGCAATTTACAAGCTGACAGTCGAGCAGCTGCAGGTAGTGTCCTTAAAGTTTATCGAAGGGTACGACAACGCTGAAATAGCCTTGATGCTCAACAAGAAAGAAGGGGCGGTTCGCGCCCTCCAGTACAGGGCGTTGCGCAGTCTACAAAATATACTGGAAGCCGAAGAGGCCAAAGAGCTTGAGTTCACGGTGGGCTTCATGGACGTTGCTACAAGCTAGCGATGAGTCATAAATAAAAAACAACCGCCCATGGGCGGTTGTTTTTTATTTATCCTCGCTGCTTACTATGTCGAAGTTGAGCGAGCAGAGCTTAACATGAGATAGGAGACCCTGGCGGTTCAGGGCCACCAGGTAGCCTTGCTCGCGGTCGGTGGGCGAATAGAAGTCCTGGCTCCCCTCGATGAAGAGGCGTTGAGCGACTTCGGCGATGGTCTCCACACGCTTCGGCTCGGTAACGATCACGAACTTGTCGCCACCCATATGTCCCAGCAAGTCCTCTGGCGCCCCCTGTTCATCTATAGCTTGCTTGAGGACGTGCCCGGCCATCTTTATCAGTTCATCCCCTTCCAGGAAGGAGTATGCCTCGTTGTACTCGGCGAAGCTCTCGATATCCACGTACGTAATGGCCCAGGGGCGTTTTTGGCCGGCAGCGCGCTCGCGTATGGTCTCCTCGATAACCTCGGAGCCTGGCAGGCCGGTAAGCTCGGAGACGTTGTCGTGATACAGGTGGTGCAGCTGTGCGCGCACTCGCACGCTTAATTCGTCCGGGTCGAACGGTTTGACCACGTAATCGTCGGCTCCGCGCTGATAG
The DNA here is from genome assembly GCA_038254085.1 of Chloroflexia bacterium. Classification (GTDB taxonomy): domain Bacteria; phylum Chloroflexota; class Chloroflexia; order QHBQ01; family JADMIH01; genus JADMIH01. Next base: position 5,320 of record JBBSGN010000155.1, read on the forward strand.
CCAAGCACTTTGTTATGCACGGCGCTGCGGGCGGTGAGCATAATCACCGGGATGTGGTTGAGGCGCGGGTCCTGCTGCATCAGGCGGCAGACCTCGTAGCCGTCCATGCCGGGCAGCATCAAATCTAGGATAACCAGGTCGGGCCGCGACCTGTCGAGCAGGTGCAACGCCTCCTCACCCGAGAAAGCATGCTCGGTATCATAGCCCTCGCTGCGTAGATGCTCTTCAAGCACCTCAACGATGGTAGGTTCGTCGTCAACGATTAGTATCTTGCTCATCGTCAGTGACAGTGATCCGTTATTAATGGCTAGTGGCGGGGTGGCAGGGTGTCTTGCATGCATGGACGTTTCGTAGTCCCCCAAGATGCATTACTTCCGGCTAATTGGAGCTTACATAGAAAATATGAGCAAGAGTTGGGCCTCGATTTAGAGACCAGTTGCGCATATAGCAGGAGAAAAGAACAAGGGCGGGTTCGAACCCGCCCTTGCATTAGCATATTTGACTATTCACTAACCCCTAACCACTAACTTCTGCTCACTGGTCACCCGCAACTACGAAAACATCCCGTATTCTTTCAGCTTTTCGTAGAAGACCGGGCGGTCGAGGCCCAGCAGGCGGGCGGCCTCGCTGCGGTCGCCCTTGGCCGACTGCATCGCCTCGGTTAGGGCCATCTTTTCGGTCTGGCCCAATATCTCGGCCAGAGGGGTCGATTCGTTGACCATGCGCCCTATGTCCACCATATGGCGGTCGCTGTAGTCGGAGAGGAGTATGTGATGGCTAGTTATGACCCCGCCCTGCGACAGCACCACCGCCCTCTGTACCGTGTTCTCCAGTTCGCGCACATTGCCTGGCCAGTCATGCTTGACCAGCGCCTGCATCGCCTCTTCCGAGATGCGAGCCGGAGGGGCAGACGAGTTGTAGCGGTGCTTGTCGAGGAAATGCTCAACCAGCAGAGGGATGTCTTCCTTGCGGTCTCGCAGAGGCGGCATGGCGATACGCACCACATCAAGCCGATAGTAAAGGTCCTCGCGGAAGCGTCCGGCCTCTACCTCTGCCATAAGGTTTTTGTTGGTGGCCGCTATCACGCGGGTGTCAACCTTGATCGGGAGGGAACCGCCCACCCGCTCGAACTCGCGCTCTTGCAGCACACGCAGCAACTTACGCTGTGTGCCCAGCGACATCTCGCCTATCTCGTCAAGGAAAA
>JBBSGN010000156.1:0-6489 GCA_038254085.1 Chloroflexia bacterium
CCACACCGCCACCCCCACCGGCCCGCCACAACCCCTGCCCCTACTTTTGTACCATATTTTACTCTTTAAGCGTTGCGGCTGCTTGCATTGGTGTTATACTTGTCATAACGAACCGCCATAGGTAAAGCTGGCGTTTTCGAGATAGCTCCTGCCATAACGGTTCTCTCACCGGCGGGATACCGGACAGCGTAACGTTTTCGTTATACCAGGTAGGGGTTTTGTCCCGCATCGAGCATGGTCAAACAATCTTCTCAGCACCAACCGCAAGACGCCTCGCGTAGCGCCAGGCGGGTTCGCCGCGCCCAGGTTGAGCAGACCAGACAGCGCAAAGCTATCATACCCGCTCTGCTCAGGAGAGCCTTGCCGGAGCAGCCTGCAAAGGCGCGAGTTGCCAAGCACCAGGTCGCCGTGCAACGCGCCCGCCTCGCATCTACCCAAGCAAGCAAACCCGCCGAAACCAGGGCCATCCCCACGATTTACCCCGGGCCGAGGCCGAAGGGTGGGCACAGGGGCCGCCCCCTCTTTGTGCTGGGCACGACCCGGCAGCGCAGAGCGCGTATGGGGGTGCGGCGTGGCGGCTATTACGCCCTCTCTAAGACGCGCAAGCCTCGCCCGTTGCCCCGGCCTCTCGCCTGGCTTATCGGTATAGTGGGCGCGTTCTGGCTGTTTACCGTCTTCGGGCTGCTCTTGCTTGGGGCCGGGCTAGGTGGGGCTTACTGGTACTTCGCCAAAGACCTCCCCTCGATTGACAACATACACGGCATCCAGTTTGAGACCACCCGCATCTATGACAGGCATGGCAAGCCCCTGTACGAAATGTACGACCCCCAGGCTGGCAAACGCACCTACGTCACCATAAGCCAGATGCCTAAGTCGCTGATTGACGCGACGATTGCCGCCGAGGACAAGTCGTTCGAGAAGAACAACGGCGTGGACCCACAAGGTATCCTGCGCGCTCTGTACACCGACTTCACCAACAAAGGCAAGTCGGGCGCGTCCACCATCACCCAGCAGCTTGTCAGGCGCGTGCTGCTGCCTGAGCGCGACGAAAAGACCCTCACACGCAAGATACGCGAGGCGATCCTGGCCGTGCAGGTGTCGCAAAAGTACTCTAAAGAGAAGATACTCGAATTGTATCTCAATGAGATATATTACGGCTCGCTCTCCTACGGGGTGGCCGCTGCCGCCGACACCTATTTTAGCAAGCAGGTGAAAGACCTAGACGTAGCGCAGTCGGCAATGCTAGCGGGTCTGCCCCAGGCTCCGGGCGAGTACGACCTGAACCGCAACTTCGACCTCGCCAAAGCTCGCCAGAAGATAGTGCTTGACCTCATGGTAGAGAACAAGGCTATTACCCAACAGCAGGCCGACCAGGCGTATGCCGAGGACGTTCGCCCGGTGGTGCGAGCCGCCAACGTGCCGTCCAACGCCCCCCACTTCGTGAACTACGTGCGTCAGGTGCTAGAGGACAAGTACGGGCCTGAACTGGCGAACCGGGGTGGCCTCAAAGTCTTCACAACCATAGACCTCGACTGGCAGGCCGAGGCGCAGCAGATCGCCGCCCAGCAGATAGAGAACATCAAGAGGCAAGGCGCGTCCAACGCCGCGCTGGTGGCGATCAACCCGCGCACGGGCGAAATCCTGGCGATGGTCGGCTCGGTGGACTACACCGACCCGCGCTTTGGCGAGGTGAATGTCGCTACGTCGCTGCGCCAACCCGGCTCGTCCTTCAAGCCGTTCACCTACGCCACCGCCCTTGAACAGGGCGACCTCAACCCCTCCTCCATCCTGCCTGACCTGCCCGCCAGGTTCACCAACGGCGCGGGCCTCCTCCCCTACGTGCCGCAAAACTACGACGGGCGCTTTCATGGCCCGGTGAGTATGCGCGTGGCCCTCGCCAACTCGTTCAACATACCGGCTGTCGAGACGCTCCGGGCGGTAGGCGTGCCCGCCACGCTCGATACCGCCCACAAGCTGGGCATCACCACGCTCAACGACCCCACGCGCTATGGTCTGGCGCTCACGTTGGGCGGCGGGGAAGTGACGCTGCTGGACATGACCTCGGCCTATGCGACCTTCGCCAACTACGGCTATCACGTACCGACCACGCCCTTCCTGAAGATAGTCGATTCGAAGGGGCAGGTGTTGGAGGAGCTGGACCTGGAGCATCCGAAGGGCAAGCAGGTAATCAGCAAGGGCACAGCCTTCCAGATAAGCGACATGCTATCGGACAACGCCGCCCGCACGCCCGCCTTCGGCCCTAACTCGCCCCTCAAGATAGACGGGCTAACGGTGGCGGCCAAGACCGGCACCACCAACGACTGGAAAGACTCGTGGACGATGGGCTACACCCGCGCTCTGGCGGTGGGCGTGTGGGTGGGCAACAACGACGGTCGCCCGATGGCCCACGTCGCGGGGGCGATTGGGGCTGCACCGATCTGGCACAACTTTATACAAAAGGTGTACAGCGACCCCAAGCTGAAGGCCCGCCTATATCGCCCTGACGAGAAAGCATTGCCTGAGAAGTTCAGTCCGCCGCCCGGTATGCTTTATGCGCCGGTGTGCGCCGCGTCGGGCATGAAGCCCACCTCTGCGTGCATCACCGTCCGCTACGAATACTTCTACCCCGACAAGCTACCGCAGGAAGAAGACACATGGCACCACTGGATGCCGGTAACGCTGCACGACGGCGGAGCGCATATAGCGGGGCCGGGCGTGCCCGCCGACGACATTATCGAGCGCATATTCACCACCCCGCCCGACGAGTATAAAGGCTGGGTGGGAGGCGGCCCGCCGTCCAGCGTGCTGGTGATCACGCCCACTGTGGCGGCAGCCCTCCCTACGCCCGTTATAACCGAGCCTACGTCGGTGGTCGCCTATATCACCCCCATCGCGGGGGTAGACGGAGGGCGTCTCGCCAACCCCGTCGGCCTGCAACAACCCGAAAACCCCGACCCCATCCCCGATCTGGCGCTCAACATTACCGCACCCGGCAGAGGACAGGTGGTGACCGGCACCGTGCAGGTTATCGGACAGGCCGACGCCTCGGATTTCGCCCACTATAGCCTAGAATACGGCCCCGGCGACGGCCCTATGACCTCGATAGCCGACTCCAGTGCGCCCCCGCTGTTCGGGCTGCTCGGTATGTGGAGCACGGACGGATTAGCGCCTGGCCCCTACACATTGCGCCTCACGCTGGAGACCACGCAAGGCGAGGTGGTGCGGCGGGACGTGCCGGTGCGCGTGAGCACGGGCGAGCCGTCGGTGTCCATAGCCTCGCCTGCCGATAATTCAACTGTTTATACGGGGGAAGCGGTCAACATAAGCGTGAATGCCGACGGAGCAGGCGCGAATATCGCAGGCGTGGAGGTATACGTAGACGGCAAGCGGATCGCCTCGCTCCTGTCGGCCCCCTGGTCGGTGTCGTGGGCGCCTAGCCCCGGCACGCACGAACTGAGCGCGGCGCTATACACAGCGCAAGGCGAACAGGCCCATTCGGGCACTGCGCATGTGACCACAGACGGCCCACGACCCACTCCCACCGCCACGCCCGTGCCGATCATGTGGATCAGCAACCTGACCCTGTATAAAGAGGTGCGAGCGGGCGTGAACGAGGTGTGGGTAGACGTGCAGCCAGGCTCGCGGGTGCATCACGTGGACATCTACATTGATGGACTGCCTGCGGGCTATGCCGTCGGCCCGGGCTTCCGTGTCAGCCCGCTCTGGACGCCCACCCCCACCCAGATGACCACACCGCCGCCCACCGCTACGCTGGACCCCAACGCCGCCTCTACAGCCACGGTGCTGGAGGCGACGGCAGATACCAGGGCCACCAGGGTAGTCGTTGCTGCCGCCACCAAAGCCGCCCGCGCCGCCGCGACAGGCACGGCCAGAGCCATAATCGCCGCCACTAACACCGCTGTCGCTAACGCCCAGGCGAGCGTCGCGGCTGCCACCACGTCGCCCACGCCCGCCCCGCCTACTAAGACCTCGCTCCCGTCGCCCACGCCCACCTTCGTGCGCTACAAGCCCCTGCCCGACCCCATGCTGGGCGACTACGTAGCCCGATGTATCTTCCCCCAGGGCCGCCATCGCGTCACCGCCATAGGGTATGATGAGAACCACCACGAGGTGGGAAGGGACGAGACGTGGGTGGTGGTAAGGTAGGGACTATATAACTACTGTATCCCGCCACCGTATAATCACAAGTAACAGCCGTATCAGACCGGGCCAACAGCCGCGCCTGTTGCGGCCCGTAAGACGTCTTACCATGCGATATTGCTAGAAGGAGACAGGTTGTGAGGATAACCAAAGAGCGGGCGTCTATGCCCAGGTTCAGCCTGGTCGTGCGCGTGGCGATGATGCTGGTAGCTCCCGTGCTGGGCTTTGCCATCTACTCTTCCCATTCCGCCCATGCATCCAATAACGCGGTGGCGATGAAGGGCTACAAGTTCGTCTCGCAGGAGGTGGACACCAGGGAGGGCAACTCGATCAGCATCCCGGTGGGCGATACCGTCGTCTGGAACAACCAGGACCCGGAGAGCCACGACGTAGCCATACTGGAGGGGCCGGAGCTAAACGTCTCGCCCGAGCTAAAGCAGGGCGAGAGTTGGACGATGACCGTCACCAGGCCGGGCAAGTACCACTACTATTGCGAGTTCCACCCCTCCATGGTGGCCGACATAATAGTAGGCGGCTTGACCAATAGCACCTCGCTTGAGCGTGCCTCAAATACCTTTCCTGAAACGGGCAAGACCGCGCGGGGCAAGTTCCTGGCGTACTGGAACGCCCACGGTGGCCTCACCCAGCAAGGCTACCCCATCTCCGAGGAGCTTGCCGAGAAAAACGACACCGACGGCAAAATCTACACCGTCCAATACTTCGAGCGTGCCGTCTTCGAGCAACACCCGGAAAACCCCGCCCCCAACGATGTGCTGCTGTCGCTGCTGGGTAACTTCCTGTATAAGCAGAAATATCCTAACGGCGCTCCCGGCCAGCAGGCCAACAACTCGTCCGGTTCCGTGCTGTTCAAGGAGACCGGGCACCGTGTGGGGGGCAAGTTCCTCGACTATTGGAACAGTCACGGAGGGCTGGCGCAACAGGGCTATCCCATCTCCGAGGAGTTCAACGAGAAGAGTGACCTGGACGGCAAAACTTACCGCGTGCAGTACTTCGAGAGGGCCGTGTTCGAGTATCACCCTGAGAACAAGCCGCCTTATGACGTGCTACTCTCGCAGCTAGGCAAGTTCCGCTACGACAAGACCGCGCCTTCGCGCCAGGGCGCGGTGTTGCCTTCCGGTGCGCGAGCTAGCGGCCTGTCGTCGGGGCCTCAGCACTACCCTCTGCTGTCCGGCCCGCACGCCGCGCCGGGCGCGAACGTATTCATCTACGACCAGGACGCCGCGCCCGTCGTCACCTGGATGGACGATTTGGGGTCGAAGTGGGCGCTGCACCAGTTGTCGTGGTATCAGATCGAGACCGAGAAGGGCGTGTACAGGTGGGACAAGATTGACGGCGCGGTGGACGCCATGTACAAAGCGGGCATCCACATAATCCTCCACCCGGTGCATTCCCCACCCTGGGCATGGGGCGGTGGCGACAAGATCACCTACCCCAAAGACCCCGCCGACTTTGGCCGCTTCCTGAGCCTGGCGGCCCAGCGATACAAAGGCAAGGTGGCTGCTTACCAGATATGGAACGAGCCAAACCTGGCCCAAGAGGCGGGCAAGTACATGGTGGCCTCGCGCTACGCGGCCATCCTGAAAGAGGGCTACAAAGCGGTCAAGGCTGCTGACCCCAACGCAGCAGTAATCAGCGCGCCGCTCACGCCCACAGGCGTGAATAACCCCAACCTGGCCGTTGACGATGTGATCTTCCTCAAGAGGCTGTACGCATACAACAACGGCGAGCTGAAAGGCTACTTCGACGCGCTGGGGGCGCACCCAGGCTCCAATGCCAACCCGCCCGACGCCATGTGGCCCGACAAGCCCGGCCCAGGCCCCGGCTGGAACAACCACCCCAGCTTCTACTTCCGGCGCATCGAGCAGCTTCGGCAGGTGATGGTGGAGAACGGCGATGCGGGCAAGCAGATATGGCTGACCGAGTTTGGCTGGACCAGCACCACCAACCCGCCCAAAGGCTTCGAGTACGCAGCCCAGAATAGCGAGCAGGAGCAGGCCGACTACATAGGCCGCGCCTTCCGCATGGGCCGTGACCAATACCCCTGGATGGGACCTATGATGGTCTTCCAGCTAAACTTCGCTCTACCCAGCGTCACCACCGACCCCAACGACGAGCGCATCGGCTGGGGCCTGGTCCGCCGCGATGGCTCCAAGCGCCCTTCCTACTTCGCCTTTCAGCAATACGCAAAGGAGTATAATAGCGGAAAGTAGCCTGGAAGCACGGAGAGATTCACGAGCCATTTACTAACCGCCAAGACGCCAAGAACGCTAAGAGACAACAGAATCTCGGCGTTCTTGGCGTCTTGGC
>JBBSGN010000157.1:0-6488 GCA_038254085.1 Chloroflexia bacterium
ATTCAGCCAGGCACACGTGGTGTTCGACACCAACATGGGCGACTCGCACAAGGAAATCTATTACAGCCACCAACCCCTCAACGTTGGTCCTATACCGACCAACACACCCGTCGCCACACCCACGCCTGTGCAGCCTCCGTGCGACGGTTCGGGCTCTGGCTTCAAGGATGTCTGCCCGCCCGACTACTTCTACACGCCCGTACAGCAACTGACCCGGCAGGGCGTTATCTCAGGGTACAACACCTCACCGCCCTGCCCGAACGCTTTGTGGGTCCCTTGCTTCCGCCCTTACAACAACGTCACGCGGGGGCAGACGGCGAAGATCATAGCTCTCGCTATAGGCTACAACGACCAGATTCCCGACAACCGGCAGACATTCCAGGATGTGCCTAGCAGCAACCCATTCTGGCTGCCCATAGAGAGGGTGTCTTTGCACGGCGTGATAAGCGGCTACAATTGTGGTGGGCCGAACGAGCCATGCGTGCCACCTGCCAACCGACCCTACTTCAGACCTTTCAACAACGTGACCCGAGGCCAGCTTTCCAAGATGGTGGCGACGGCCTTCAACTTCACGAACCCCGGCACGGGCCAGCACTTCCAGGACGTACCTTCAACCAATCCCTTCTACACCTACATAGAAGCGCTTTACAGCCGGGGGCTGATAAGCGGCTACAACTGCGGTGGGCCGAACGAGCCATGCGGGCCAGGCAACAAGCCTTACTTCAGGCCTAACAACGACCTGACGCGAGGCCAGGCCGCGAAGATCGTGTACGGTGCGCAACTGCAACTGCCCACTCCCACTCCTGTGGCTACTTCTACCGCTATTGCACCACTTGCAACCGACACGCCCCAATTGGCAACTTCGGTTGCCACCGATACGCCTGTAATCACCGCGACGGTAACAGTCCTGGTTACGCAGGTGCCTACCTTCACGCCGATGCCGCCGACCGTTACGGCCACCGGCACAGCTATAATACCGATGCACTAACCGCCGACCGCCGCGCCGAACTGCGATAACACAACAAGAACGACCCCTTGTGAGAGGTCGTTCTTGTTGTGTTACTTTATATCCCAGGCATGGTACAATGCCTGCATGGAGACGAAAGACCGAGCTTCTAAAGCGCCACTGGAGGATGCGAATGTCTCTACACGCTTGCGGGCAATTCCCTCCGTTGATCGGGTAATGGCCCATCCAGCGCTCGGTGCGGCACGCACGTATTTGCCGCACGATCTGGTAGTTGCCGCCGTGCGCGAGGAGCTTGAAGAGTTACGCCGGGCGCTTGGACTGGGCACGGCGGAAGTTCCAGACCTAGCACAGGTTGCCGAGCGCGCGTCCACGAGGGCGTGGAGCATGGTCGCGCCCAGCCTGGGGCCGGTGATCAACGCGACCGGCGTGGTCATACACACCAACCTGGGGCGCGCACCACTCAGTCGTAGCGCGATAGAGGCGATAGGCAGGGTGGCGGCTTACAGCAACCTTGAATACGACCTGGAAGCGGGCGAGCGCGGCTCACGCTACAGCCACGCCAGCGACAGCCTGCGGCGAGTGACGGGCTGCCAAGACGCCCTGGTGGTGAACAACAACGCGGCGGCGCTGGTGCTGGCGCTGGCGACGCTGGCGGCGGGCAAAGAGGTGGTGCTGTCGCGTGGGCAGTCGGTAGAGATAGGCGGGGGCTTCCGCATACCCGACGTGATGAAGCAGAGTGGGACGCGCTTAGTCGAGGTAGGCACCACCAACCGCACCTATATCCGCGATTACGCCGAGGCTATTACGCCGGAGACCGCCCTTATCATGCGCGTCCATGCCAGCAACTTTCGCATTGTCGGCTTTACAACCGCGCCCACGGTAGAAGAATTAGCGCAGTTGGCGCATGAGCGTGGCCTGCTTATGCTTGACGATGTGGGCAGTGGGGCGCTCCTCGACACCACGCGCTATGGCCTGGCTCCTGAACCGATGGCGCAAGCGAGCCTACAGGCTGGGGCTGACCTGGTGCTGTTCAGCGGCGACAAACTGCTTGGCGGACCACAGTGCGGCATTATCGTGGGCAAGGAGAGCGTGGTTGCCCGCCTCAGGAAGCACCCATTGGCCCGCGCTCTTCGCGTGGACAAGCTGACGCTGGCGGGGCTTGAGGCCACGCTGATTCACTACTTGAAGGGCGAGGCCGAGCGAGAAGTGCCGGTGTGGCGCATGATCTCGGCTTCCCAGGACGAATTGAAGAAGAAGGCGCACGATTGGGCCGCACGCTTCCGAGAGGCGGGTGTGAACTGCCGGGTAGAGCCGGGAGAGTCGGCGATAGGCGGCGGGTTGCTGCCCGGCGAGACCTTGCCGACCTGGCTGGTGAGCATCGAGCCTGCCCAGCAGAACGGGTCAGACGCGGCAACTAGGGCCGGACGGCTCGCCACAATAATGCGCCAAGCCCCCGTGCCTGTGATTGCCCGCGTAGAGCGCGGTTGCCTGCTACTTGACTCCAGGACGGTGCAGGAAAACGAAGAAGAGACCCTAGTTAGAGAGGTTATAGAGGCAAGTACCAGGCCGTAGGGACGGTTCGCGAACCGTCCCTACACGCGCATCCGGCCGTGCGCCAGTAGCCACAAATCGCGTTGCTTGACAGAGGCTTCCCGGTCGGTGACCTGGTAGTGGTTCAGGAACCAGGCACGGTATTCGGGGAAGGTGCCGTCCAGGATAGAGGCGCGTATCTCGGCCATGGTACGGGTCATGAAACGCAGGTTATGGATGCTGTTGAGCCGGTAGGCCAGCAACTCCTTAGCCCTGAACAGATGACGCAGATAGCCAAGCGTGAAGTGGCGGCAGGTGTAGCAGTCGCAGTCCGGCTCAACAGGCCGGTCGGCGAGGGCATAGCGCGAGCTTTTGATCGCCAGGCGACCATCGCGGGTGAGGAGCGCGCCGTTGCGGGCCAAGCGGGTAGGCAGCACGCAGTCGAACATGTCTATGCCCCGCGCCACGCACTCCACCAGGTCTTCGGGCGAGCCGACGCCCATCAGGTAGCGGGGCTTATCAGCGGGCAGAAGTGGCATGGTCTCCTCCAGGAGGCGGTGCATCTCCTCCTTCGGCTCTCCCACGCTAAGGCCGCCGATGGCATAACCTGGGAACGGCATGGGGGCGAGCGTTTGAGCGCTCTCGCGCCGCAAGTCAGCGTAGGTGCCGCCCTGCACGATAGCGAACAACGCCTGGTCGCTTCGCGTGTGGGCACGCAGGCAACGCTCGGCCCAGGAGTGTGTGCGGTCAAGAGCGCGCCGGTTGTATTCGTGCGTGGACGGGTATGGGGTACATTCGTCCAGCACCATGATGATGTCGGCGCCCAACTGTTCCTCCACGCGCACAACCATCTCGGGCGTGAAGCGGTGGGTCGAGCCGTCTATGTGCGACTTGAACGTGACCCCTTCGTCGTCTAGCTTACGGTTGTGGCTGAGGCTGAAGACCTGGAAACCGCCGCTGTCGGTGAGGATGGGGCCGTCCCAGCCCATGAAGCGGTGCAGGCCGCCAAACTTCGCTATCAAGTCGGGGCCGGGGCGCAGGTAGAGGTGATAGGTGTTAGCGAGGATTATCTGGGCGTGCAGGTCGCGCAGATCGTCGGGCGACACCGCCTTAACGCTCGCCTGCGTGCCCACAGGCATGAACACTGGGGTCTCGATAAGCCCATGCGGTGTGCTCAATACACCAGCCCGCGCCGAGCCAACACCACTATCTACGGAGGCGGTAAGCTCGAAGTCGAAGGGCAAGCGGTTATTCTCCATGCTACTTTCGGGCGTCTGATTGCTGCTCTCTAATTTCTGACAGAGCCAAATCAATCTCCTCTAGCGCCCAATCGTCCATTTCCGCTTCCCGCCTCTGTAGCAAGGCAGCTTCGGCCTCGTCCCCTCCTATACGACCCAGCGCCCAGGCGGCGTGGCCGCGCACCAGGGCAGGCTCGGAATAGAGGGCGCGTACCAGGGCGGGGATTGCCGCCGGATCACCGATATTGCCGAGAGCGACAGCCACGTTGCGCCGCAAGCCCGCCCACTTTGCGCGTTTTACGGGGCTATGGCGGAACCGCGCCTTGAACTCATCTTCGGTAATATCGAGCAGTTGGATTAGTGAGGGGCTTGGGCCGATGCCCTGGGTGGGTGCGAACTCTGGGTGGTTGCCGGGCGTGGCCTTGTGGTTGACCGGGCAGACCTCCTGGCAGATGTCGCAGCCGAACACCCAGTCGCCTATCAGGAGGCGCATGTCGCGGGGGATGGGGCCACGCAGTTCTATCGTGAGGTAGGAAATGCATCGGTTGTTGTCAAGCACGCCGGGGGCGATCAGCGCGCCGGTGGGGCAGGCGGGCATACAGCGCGCGCAGGAGCCGCAATGAGTCTTCACCGCCTCGTCGGGAGGCAACTCCACATCAAGGAGCAGTTCACCCAGCAGCACCCAGGAGCCGCGCTCTCGATTGAGGATGTTGGTGTTCTTGCCATACCAGCCGAGGCCGGCTCGCTGGGCGACCGCCCGGTCCACGATACGGGCGGTGTCAACCAGGGCGCGGGCCTCTACAGGGCGATCTAGCCGCTCCTGTACGTAGGCGTGCAGCGCCCACAGCTTGTCTTTGAGCATGTCATGGTAATCGAGGCCCCAGGCGTAGCGGGCGACACGGCCACGTGGTGCGCCCGGATCGGACGGTTGGGGTAAATCGTCGCTGAGATAGCTGATGCCGAGCGAGACGACTGTACGTGCCTGCGGCATGAGGTTGTGGGGGTCGCCCGCTATGGCGGCGCGCTCTTTGGTGAACCAGGTCAGGCCGGAGAGTAGGCCCGCCTCGATGCGCTCTTCCAGGACGCGCTGGGTGTCGGAGAAGGGGATCGCCGAGGTGAAGCGCACCAGGTCGAAACCAAGCTGCTGGGCACGGGCAGCTATGTCGGATTTGAGCGCTTCGGACTGGAGAGTTACCGTCATCGGGGATGAACTTCCTACGAAGGGCGCACTACGCCCAACTACAACTTATACCACATTGCTCGGTCTCACAGCAAACAAAAACAGCCTCTGTCGAGGGCTGTTTTTGTTTGCTATTCCTATCTGCTTTTCTATCTACTTTGCGCCGTTGGTATGAACAGGCGCTACAGAGGAGTGGAGGCTTAGACCTAGCTTGTCCTCGAACTCGCGCAAGAGGCTCTTGCTGCCGTCGAAGGCGTCTTCAGGGAGAGGCTCACCGGCCAGGAGACGTTTGAGGAGTGCAAGCTCGGTGCGGGAGAAGGACTGGCCGTGCAGTTTGTACTCCTCAAAGGCTTCCCAGGCCAGGGGTGCGACGGCCTGGACGCAGAGGGCTACCTGGTTGGCGAAGTCGCGTATCTCTTTTTGGGCGTGCGGGTCCATGCGGAGGCGCAGGAAGTGGAAGAGGTTGTGCAGGTTCATCTCCCAGTAGAACTGGCTATACAGGGAGAGAGGCAGGACGATGCGGGCAAGCTCGCGGGCCACATTGTCGTTTAGGAAGGTCTCGTAGTGGGCGTAGGCGGCGTCGCGGTCCTGCTTGAGAAAGTCGAGGAAGCGCTGGACCACTTCGGGCGGCACTGCATCGGTGGCGCGGCCCTGCTTGTTGTCTTTGCTCTGGAAACCCACATCGGCCCAGGCAGGCTCGTGGAACTCTTCCTTCATGATGGAATAACGGCCCGACTCTTCGTTAATTGAGGCGGTCCGGTGCCGCTCCCACTGGCGCACGACGAATATTGGAGCTTTGATATGGAACTTGAGGACGACCATTTCGAACGGTGTAGTGTGATCGTGGCGCATGAGGTAGCGTATGAGGCCCCGATCCTCGCGCACGCTCTTGGTGCCTGCGCCGTAGGAGACGCGGGCGGCCTGCACAATGCTCTGGTCGGACCCCATATAGTCTACCAGGCGCACGAAGCCATGGCTGGGCACGGGAAGCTCTTTATCGAGTAGTTCCTCGGCGGCTGGTGATATTATATGGCCCATTTTATGACCCCCTGTAGATGATGGCGTTTAGACGCCATTATATAGCAGGGCGGTTTGTGGATAACTTGTGGTAATTCTGGAATAAGCTAGTTAGCCGAGGGCGACCAATTCGTTGATGGTGTCTACCAGGTGGTCTATGTCGAAGGGCTTGGGGATCACGGCATTGGCAGAGCAGGCGCGGCCTTCGTACAGGCGCTCGGAAGCGGACATAATGACTATGGGGAGGTCTTTGGTGTGCGGGTCGCGCTTGACCATCTTGCAGACGCTGATACCATCGAGGAACGGCATCATCACATCGAGTAACACCGCGTCTGTTTCATTATGAGATAGGAAGTTGTAGGCTTCCCGACCATTACGCGCCGTGCTTACATCATAGCCCTCGCTTTCGAAGACCAGAGAGCAAATCGTTACCACGTCAGGGTCGTCGTCTACAACCAATATTCTGGGCATAATATCTCTTCTTTAAGTATGACTGCTGCTTTGCAAAGATTGTGTTTTGCAAGAAACGTGCCAAACGGACTCGTAAAACGTAAAA
>JBBSGN010000158.1:0-6480 GCA_038254085.1 Chloroflexia bacterium
AGACATAGCGCCTGCTCTCGTACCACAGGGTCGTAACCCATCGGCTTTGGCTGGGGAGTGAAGTAGCTCCGGCACATCTGGCACCTCAGACGTTGGCTCCCTCCCCTGTTGGACCCAGCCTTTACCACATACCGACTTTGCTGACATTTTGGACATTGTGGGTGTGTTATTGCATTCATGCCTCTATTCTATCTGCTTGGCTGCATTTCTCGCCACTCCCCCTTGCGAAAGACACTTGACAAAGCTCTTGTCGTCTGATATAATTTCCTGTCCAGGGCAAAAAACCCCTTTATATGGCACAGCAGCAGACTCAGGCATAAACCCCATCCTGTCACCCGCCCACAAAGGCGTGGCGTTACGGGTAGGGGTGTTGTGTCTCTTTTGCTGTCTCTACTGCCTCCAAAACGTTGAGCAGAGCATTTAGAGTTACTTCTTATTTTTGAGTCCTCAATAGGAGCCGCTATTTATGACCACAGCTATCCGTCCCCAGAATGCCCCCGCGAACGCCCCCAACACTGACGAAGAGCAATTGGCACAGGTGGGTCGCCGTAACTTCGGTAGAATCCCCTCCATCGTGCCGATGCCTAATCTAATACAAATACAACTAGACTCGTTCGAATGGTTCAAGAATGTGGGCCTTCAGGAGCTTTTCGAGGAAATTTCCCCCATTACCGACTTCACCGGCAAAAACATGGAGTTGCGTTTCCTTGACTATAACTTCGGAGAGCCACGCTACTCGGTCTTCGAGTGCCGCCAGCGCGACATGACCTACGCCGCACCCCTGCGTGTGCGCGTGCAACTCCTCATTAAAGAGACGGGCGAAATCAAAGAGTCCGAGATATTCATGGGCGACTTCCCGCTCATGACTGAGAACGGCACTTTCGTAATCAACGGCGCCGAGCGCGTAGTGGTGTCCCAGCTTGTGCGCTCGCCGGGCGTCTACTTCACCGCCAACGAAGACCCCAACACGGGTCGCCAGCTTTTCGGGGCCAAGTTGATCCCGAACCGCGGGGCCTGGCTCGAGTTCGAGACGTCTAATAAGGATGTCATGTCGGTGAAGGTGGACCGCAAGCGCAAGATACCCGTGACCATCTTGCTGCGCGCTATCGGCTATGCCGACGACGACCAGCTATTCGAGGCGTTCAAGGATGTAAACACCCACCCCGACCACAACTACATCCGCTCTACGATTGACAAAGACAGCACCCACGCCCAGGAAGACGCGGTGATCGAGCTTTACCGTAGACTGCGCCCTGGCGACCCGCCCACACGGGACAACGCCGAGAGCCTGCTCAACTCGCTGCTGTTCAACCCGCGTCGCTACGACCTGGCGAAGGTGGGCCGCTATAAGCTGAACAAGAGATTGGGCCTCGACGTGCCGATTGACCAGCGCACCCTCACCAAAGAGGACCTGCTCAAGATCGTGGCGCACATGATCGAGTTGGACAACCTGGAGCTTGACTCCTCCAAGACCGCCCGCCCAGACGACATTGACCACCTGGGCAACCGCCGCGTGCGCGCGGTAGGCGAACTTATCCAAACCCAATTCCGCGTGGGTCTCCTCCGCATGGAGCGTGTGATCAAGGAGCGCATGTCCATCCAGGACCCTGAGAGCGCGTCCCCCGGCGCGCTGATAAATATCCGCCCTGTGGTGGCGGCCATGCGCGAGTTCTTCGGCGGCTCGCAGCTTTCGCAGTTCATGGACCAGACCAACCCGCTGTCCGAGCTAAATCACAAGCGGCGGTTGTCGGCCCTCGGCCCCGGCGGTCTCAGCCGCGACCGCGCGGGCTTCGACGTGCGCGACGTGCATGAGAGCCACTATGGCCGCATCTGCCCGGTAGAAACGCCCGAAGGCCCCAATATCGGCCTGATTGGCCAGCTGGCGACCTATGCTCGCATCAACCAGTTCGGTTTCATCGAGACGCCTTACCGGCGCGTGATAAACACCGTTGACAACAACCCTGATGCCCTGGTTGGCAATATTCTGCGCGAGAACATCGAAGGCGCGAAGGGCAAGGCGATAGCCGAGGCCGGCACAACTATAGATGCAAAGCTGGCTGCCCAGATCGCCAAGACCGACCTGGCCCGTGTGAAAGTACGACCTAGAGTAACGGACGAAATCGTCTACCTGTCCGCCGACGTGGAGGACAACTACGTAATCGTGCAGGCTAACGCCCGCGTGGACGATACCGGCCACTTCATGGACCGCAACGTCACCGTGCGCCACCAGCAGCAGTTCCTTCAGGAAGCGGTGGATCGTGTGGACTACATGGACGTGTCGCCAAAGCAGGTGGTGTCGGTGGGGACCGCCCTCATACCCTTCCTGGAACATGACGACGCTAACCGCGCCCTCATGGGCGCCAACATGCAGCGCCAGGCCGTGCCTCTGCTCAATCCGCGCTCGCCTATCGTGGGCACGGGTATAGAGTGGCAGGCGGCGCGCGACTCGGGCCAGGTGGTGGTGGCCCGCCAGGATGGAGAGGTGGTAAAGGCCGACTCGTCTCTGATAGTCATCAGGGGGGACGACGGCAGCGACTACGAATATTCGCTGCAGAAGTTTGTCCGCTCCAACCAGGACACCTGTATCAACCAGCGTCCAAGTGTCAAGTCGGGAGACCGAGTACACCCAGGCTCGGTGATAGCCGACTCGTCGTCCACCGAGAACGGAGAGGTGGCGTTGGGCCAGAACATCCTGGTGGCCTTTATGAGCTTCGAGGGCGGCAACTTCGAGGATGCCATACTGATTTCGCAACGCCTGGTGCGCGACGACGTATTCACCTCGATCCACATCGAGAAGCACGAGGTGGAGGCCCGCGAGACCAAGCTAGGCCCCGAAGAGATCACCCGCGACATACCCAACGTCGGTGAGGAATCGCTGAAGAACCTGGACGAGCGGGGCATTATCTACGTGGGCGCCGAAGTCACTGCCAACGACATCCTGGTAGGCAAGATCACGCCCAAGGGCGAGACCGAACTTACCCCCGAAGAGCGCCTTCTCAGGGCCATCTTCGGCGAGAAGGCCCGCGAGGTAAAAGACACCTCGCTGCGCGTGCCCCATGGCGTGCGCGGCAAGGTGATTGACGTGAAAGTATTCTCTCGCCTCAACAATGACGAGTTGCCCGCCGGTGTGAGCCAGATGGTGCGAGTATCTATCGCCCAGAAGCGCAAGATCTCGGTGGGCGACAAGATGGCGGGCCGGCACGGCAACAAGGGCGTCATCTCGCGCATTCTGCCCGATGAGGATATGCCCTTCCTGCCCGATGGCACGCCGGTTGACATAATTCTCAACCCACTCGGTGTGCCTCACCGCATGAACATCGGGCAGATACTTGAAACGCATTTAGGGTGGGCCGCCGAAAAGCTCGGCTACAAGGTCGCCACCCCCGTGTTCGATGGGGCGAGCGAAGAGGCTATACACAATCAGTTAGAGATGGCAGGTCTGCCCCGTGATGGCAAGGTCGAGCTTTACGATGGGCGCACCGGCGAGAAGTTCGACAACCCCATAACGGTCGGGCAGATATACATGCTCAAGCTGGCTCACCTGGTCGAGGATAAGATTCACGCCCGGTCCACCGGTCCGTACAGCCTGGTTACTCAGCAGCCGTTGGGCGGCAAGGCGCAGTTCGGCGGGCAGCGATTCGGCGAAATGGAAGTGTGGGCGCTCGAAGCCTACGGCGCGGCGCACACCCTCCAGGAGATGCTTACTGTCAAGTCCGACGACATAGTAGGCCGCGTCAAGACCTACGAGGCCATCGTCAAGGGCGAGAACATCATGGAGGCCGGCGTGCCCGAATCGTTCAAGGTACTGGTGAAAGAGCTACAATCCCTCGGCCTCAACGTCGAGGTGCTGACTGAGGACGACATGCCGGTAGCCCTGGCCGAAGACGCCGCCGCCGACCTGCTCTCCGAGCTGGAAGGCATCAACCTAAGCGGGTTTGAGGCGGACGATAGAGAGAGGATTTAGCGGGTGGTGGGCGCTAGGTGCTGGGATTGAATGTTAGATTTCGCTAACACTCAGCACATATCACCCCTCACTTGAGCTAACGAGGTGTTGCCCCACCAGCGAAGCCCCGGAGAGGCGCAAGAAGAGAAAGTGCGCCGGTCCCTGGCGGGCCAGGGCTATGCCCAGGCATTTGGCGCATCGGACAGCGAGATCAGGAAGCGGCTGGGGATAACCGGCAAGTGCGCCGATTTCGTGGGCTACCTCCCAGAACTGGACAAGTGGCTCATTGCGGAGAGTAAGGGTAACCATATGCAAGCCGCTGTAGAGCAGATCGAGAATACGCTACATGGTCTACTTACAAAAGAATCTGACGCAACTGAAAAGACGGAGTTACGAATTTACACCAACTATCGGCAATACCAGCGAATGATAGAGGACCCACGAGGTGCGAGTGGCTACCGTATAAACGACAGCTTCTTGGGATACGAGCCTGATAATACCTTTGTTTACCTGGAAATCAAAGGCGTCAGGGTAAAAGTAATACAGGAAGGCGAAGAATGAAGGAAAACAGATCGAATTCTAGCTTCTCTGAAGAAGTAGTAAGCACTTTGCTCCGAGAAATGTGGTATGTGGACGGCAAGGCTGACGCTCTCAAGTTCTCCTGGGACTGTCAGTGTGACCTGGAGCGACTTCGGGCAGAAGTACACGAGGTGGAGGAAAGGATACTGCACCCTAGTGAGAGCATGAAGGGGCCGATGTCACCTGGGGCAAGCCCGCGTATCTATCAGGAGGGATACCTGGCTGGTCTCAACGAGGCGATACGTATAGTATCGAGCGCGCTCGTGCCTGAGCAGGTTGGCCGGTAAGTAGCCGGTAAGTAGCCGGTAAGATAGTAGAAACAACGTCCGAATAACAGGGAGGCAAAATGCTAGAGGTAAACAATTTCAACGCGATACGCATAAGTCTGGCAAGCCCGCAGAAGATACGCGAGTGGTCGCACGGGGAGGTTACCAAGCCGGAGACGATCAACTATCGCACGCTCAAGCCTGAGCGCGACGGGCTTTTCTGCGAGCGCATCTTCGGCCCCCAGAAGGACTGGGAGTGCTATTGCGGCAAATATAAGAGAGTACGTTATAAGGGCACGATTTGCGACAAGTGCGGCGTAGAGGTCACGCGCTCCCGCGTGCGCCGCGAGCGCATGGGCCACATCGAGCTTGCCTCGCCCGTATCGCACATCTGGTACGTGAAGGGCACGCCGTCTCGCCTGGGCTTGTTGCTCGACATATCGCCTCGCAACCTGGAGCGAGTGCTGTACTTCGCCACCTACATAGTAACCAGCGTTGACGAGGCCGAGCGCCAGCACCAGATCGAACTGGTGCAGTCCGAGGCCGAGCGCCGCGTCAACGACGTAATCGAGCGCACCCAGGCACGCATCGAGGAGCTACAGTCGGGTCTCCAAGATGAGATCGCTGAGATACAGGCGAGTGACAAGGAGAGCCGCATCGAGCTTGACGCCAATCTCAAGGCCGCCAAGAAGGAAGCCGACTCGCAGCGCCGCGCCATCGAGCGCCAGCTTAAGAAGTTGACCGGCCAGAGCGCCACCGAGGACATATATCTGCCCGGCAGCGATACGCCTGTAGTCTCCGCTGGCCAAGAGGTCACGGAGGATGCGCTTGCGCGTCTCAAGACTATTGCGAACGATCACCTGTCCGATATTCTGGAAGACATCCGCCGCCAAAGCCAGCACTCGCAGGACATAGCGGGCGCTACTCACGACCAGCGCTCCTACGTGGCAATCCAGGAGAGCGACCAGATACAGGCGCGCTCGAACCTCGATATCAAGAAAATCCGGGATGACCTTGCGGACAAGCTGGATAAACTGGACAAGATTCAGGCGCGTAACCTGCTTACCGAGCAGGAATACCGTGAGATAGTGGATAACTTTCCTGGGGTAGCAAAAGCCGGTATGGGGGCCGAGGCCATACTTGAGATAGTGGGCAGGATAGACATGGACGCGCTCGCCAACGAGTTGCGCCATGAGATACAGACGGTAGGCGGCCAGCGCCGCAAGAAGGCCACCAAGCGCCTGCGCGTGGTCGAGGCCTTCCGCAAGTCGGGTAACGAGCCTTCCTGGATGATGTTCACCCACCTGCCCGTGATACCTCCCGACTTGTGCCCAATGGTGCAGCTGGACGGTGGCCGCTTCGCTACCTCCGACCTCAACGACCTGTACCGCCGCGTTATCAACCGCAACAACCGCCTCAAGCGGCTGCTGGAACTTGGCGCGCCCGAAATTATCATCCGCAATGAGAAGCGTATGCTTCAAGAGTCGGTGGACGCGCTGATTGACAATGGCCGTCGGGGCCGCGTGGTGTCCGGCTCCGGCAAGCACCGCCTGAAGTCCCTCAGCGACATGTTGAAGGGCAAGCAGGGGCGCTTCCGCCAGAACCTGCTCGGCAAGCGTGTTGACTACTCGGGGCGTTCCGTCATCGTGGTCGGCCCGGACCTGAAGCTGCACGAGTGCGGCCTGCCGAAGC